>JBKJPW010000082.1:0-8900 GCA_046594225.1 Bacteroidia bacterium | reverse complement strand
TTTTAAGTAAAATTAAAAACATTCAAAAAGAATTTAATGAAGCGCAGAGTAATAATAAAAAAGTATCATTAGCTGATTTAATTGTATTAGCGGGTTGTGCTGGAGTTGAGAAATCTGTACATAATGCTGGGCATAAAATAATAGTTCCATTTATTGCTGGCAGAATGGATGCTACACAAGAGCAAACTGATGTAGAATCATTTGAAGTACTAGAACCAATTGCAGATGGTTTCCGTAATTATCAAAAAGCAAATTATAGTATTTCAACAGAAGAATTATTATTAGATAAAGCACAACTTCTTACTTTAACGGCACCAGAGTTAGCTGTAATAGTTGGTGGAATGAGAGTTCTTAAAACTAATTTTGATAATTCAAACCATGGCGTATTTACTAAAAAGAATGAGACGTTAAGCAATGACTTTTTCGTAAACTTACTAGACATGAATATTGTTTGGAAAGCTACTAACGAAAGTCAGCTTGAGTTTGAAGGCCGTGATAGAAAATCTAATGCTATTGTCTGGACAGCAACACGAGCAGATTTAGTTTTTGGTTCAAACTCAGAGCTAAGATCTATTGCTGAAGTTTATGCAAGTTCTGATGCTTCAGATAAATTCATTAAAGATTTTGTAGCTGTATGGAATAAAGTAATGAACTTAGATAGATTTGATATTAAAAGATAAATAATATCGTATTATTAATACCGTAAATCACAAATTAAATTAGTGATTTACGGTATTATTATTTAAACATTTTGGGTAATAAATAGTAATAAAAGTGAGTAAATCGCATGCTTTCTGTCATACTACGAGTATTAGTTTTATAAGCAATACAGCCAATACAGAGTTTGAGTTAAAATTAAATAACTTGTAAACTAAATAGATTAAACTATTTTATAAACCTTCGAACAACGTTGCCTTTTGAAGTGTAAATTTTAGCAAAATAAATTCCTTTTGCTAAAGAGCTTACATCTATTACTTTTTGTTTTTCAGATAAAATTAATTTACCTCTTGCATCAATTATCTCCACTTTATCTATCATTAAAAATGATTTAATAGTTAACTCGTTAACCGCAGGGTTAGGAAAAATAATAATATCAGTGGTTTCAATACTATTTATTTCGTTAACCTTTACCGTTTGTAGGATAGATGTTATATCTATTGTTTGAAGACCTCTAGCATATGTACCAGCTATCAATTTATTAGAGCTTTGATTAAACTCCAAATCCCAAATCACTATAGTTGGCATATTATTTCCTAGTCTCATCCAATTTACACCACCATTATCGGTATAATAAACACCAATATCTGTAGCAACAAATAATACATTTTCAAAATTTGGTAAAACAACTAAATCATTAACTCCAACTTGAGGCAAATCACCACTAATATCAATCCACGCTTGTCCGTTATTAATAGATTTATGAACATGAGGAATATATTCGTTATCGCGATAACCACTATGAGTTACGTAAACATTGTTAATGACATTAGGTGATGAATGTACACTCGTGACGTACCTATTAGGTAAGGTTGAAGTCAAATTATTCCAGTTTCCACCATCATTTAAACTGTTCCATACATTCCCATCACTTGTACCAACATAAATATAATTAGAATTGAGAATTGAATTATCAATACAACTAATGTTATGAAACCGCGCTGCATAAATAATACCATCTGTTAAATCACCGCTAATTGGAGTCCAACTATCAAAAGGATTATTTGAATTTTTATAAACACGGTACGTTCCTGTGTACATAACTTGACTTGAACTTCCACCAAAAATATATGGCATATCCCAATTTCTGCGGTCACTGACATCAATTGTACCTACAAAATTATTATAGGAACCACCACCATCTGTACTGGAATAAATATTTCCATTTTGTGTTTCACAATATCTATTATTTGGATCTGTTGGATCAATTCTAGGTTGAAAACCATCTCCTCCAAATTCTTTGTTCCAATTATTGATACCAAAAATCAAACCACCATAAACGGTTCCATTATCTTGTGCTCCTCCAGAATACTCATCAGCATTAAATGGATTAAAATTGACTTTATAAAACTGAGTATTTGGAATATTATCGATTTTATTCCATGACGAGCCATCATCAAATGTTTCATACAAGCCTCCATCTGTAGCAATCACATAATTTGTTGAAGTTTTAAATTCAATAGCATGTATATCAGCATGTGGATTATAATTCCACCATGCAGGTTGATTTATAAAAAAAGAAGCTCCACCGTCCATACTTCTGTAATGTTCAACTCCTGCAATTAAAATATCATTATCATCATTTGGCTTTACTGTTATTTTACCAAAATACCAACCGAAGCCGTTGAATATTCCACTAGCTGCAGAATAATCAGGAACTGGAGAAAAATTGGTTCCTCCATTAGTTGTTACATAAATATTTTTTAAATTATAAGTTGAATCACAAACAGAAACATACAATTTTTGTGGATTTTGCTTACTCATACAAATTCCAAAACGAGCTAATTTTGTATTTGGTAATCCTGAAGATAAAATATTCCAATTTGAACCTGCATTAACTGTTTTATAAATACGAGTTGTATTACTAAAACCAAACGATTCTGTATTAGTTCTAATTCTACTCCAACTAGCGGCGTATATTATACTAGGATTTGTATAATCCATAACCATATCACTTATACCAGTTTGATTATCTATTGATAATACTTGACTCCAACTTGTTCCTCCATTTACAGTTTTATAAATACCTCTATTAAAATCGCGTTGCATAGGCGTTCCCATAGCTGAGACATAAATAATATTTGCGTTTGTAGGATGTACAATAACTTGTGTAACTACACCAACATTATTTAAACCTAAATTAATCCACGACAAACCTCCATCAGTACTCCTATAAACGCCATTGCCAATAAATGTAGTGAAAGGAATGTCAGGATCTCCAGTACCAACATACATTGTGTTTGAGTTAGTGGGGTCAAATACAATACAAGAAATAGATAAAAAAGCTTGAGCATCAAATACAGGTATCCAATTTATTCCGGCATCAATCGTTTTAAACAAACCACCACCAGGACATCCAGCAAACATGATATTTGAATTTGTAGGATCAATTTTAAAACAGGTTATACGTCCCCCAATATTACTTGGACCTTCTTCTTGCCAAGAATTTGTGGAAGCGAAACGAGCAAATTGATAATCTATTTTAGAATTTTCAAAAGCTTTATTAAATGCTTTCATGTCTAACGACTTATCAGGATAAGAACGCATAGAATAAAAATATTCATAAGGCTCTTCTAAGTTTTCTGATTCAATTTCTTTTTTCGCACTAAATATATGCGGTAACACACCTACTACTATTACACTTAGAAGTATGATTAAATAAATGTTTCTTTTTTTCATTTTAAATATTTTATTAAGTCAACTCATAAGTTAAACTTCCAATCTTATCCAACTCGTTCATCAACTCGGTGCTCACAGCAATTTTACGTGTTTTTGAAAATAATTTAACGCTTAAATTTTCAGTAGGGTCTTCCACAAAAAATTCAACGCTACATTTACCTTGTGAAGTATTAAAAATAGCTTCAATGTTTGCAATTAACTCTTCATTAATTGCATTGACATCTAATTTTAATTTCATGGTAGAGAAAATATTTTCTTTAACGGTTTCGAGTAATTCAATTTTTTGAATTTTTAATTCTAAGCTGCCTGGTTGTCCGTAACGTTCTTGCACTTTTGCTTTAACGTATACAAATAATGGCGATACCATAAATTTACTATACTCTACAAAGTCTTTACCAAACAACATTAACTCCACCGAGCCGTGATAATCCTCTATAATTAATTTACCAAAAGCATTTCCTGTTTTACTTGTTCTGTTTTCAAAACCTGTAATCACTCCGCCAAAAGTCACGTCCTTTCCTTTAAAAGGTTCCAAGCCAGCTTTTAATTGAGCACAATTTGCATTGCACTTATGCTCAATAATTAATTTATACGGATCTAAAGGATGCCCTGAAATAAAGAAACCTACCACTTCTTTTTCACGAGCTAATTCTTCTAATTTTCCCCAAGCTTCAATTTTTTGAGGTAAGGTTGGCTCTGTAATTTCAACGGCATCATCGCCACCAAACAAACTGGCTTGCGATGTATCATTCCCTAAACTCATTTGATTACTATACTTGATCATACGATCAGTTAATGTAATGCCATCAGTATCAGGAGTAAAAAACATCGCACGATGCATTCCTTCAAAACTATCAAAGCCTCCTGCTAAAGCTAAACCTTCAATAGATTTTTTATTAACGCATTTACTTTCTAATCGTTTTGCTAAATCAAAAACAGACGAATATTTTCCGTTTTCGTTACGTTCATTAATAATATTTTCAACTGTATTTTCTCCAACACCTTTAATAGAAGCCATTCCAAAACGAATATCGGTACCACCTGGAATTACTGCGAACTTAGCGAAACCTTCATTAATATCCGGGCCTAAAACTTTTACTCCCATACGTTTACACTCTTCCATTAAAAATGAAATAGAATCTATACTTCCCGCGTGGTTTAATACAGAAGCCATAAACTCTGACGGATAGTGGGCTTTGATGTATGCTGTTTGAAATGCCACATAAGCATAACAGGTTGAATGTGATTTATTGAAGGCGTAACTTGCAAATGCCTCCCAATCTTTCCAAACTTTTTCGGAAACTACAGGATCATGGCCATTTGCTTTACAATTATCAATGAATTTGCCTTTCATTTTATCCAACGTGTAACGGTCTTTTTTTCCCATTGCTTTACGCAATGTATCGGCATCACCTTTTGTAAAGTTTGCTAATTTTTGAGACAGTCGCATTACCTGTTCTTGATAAACTGTAATGCCGTAAGTTTCTCCCAAAAACTCATCCATTCCTTCTAAATCCATCACCACAGGCTCTTTGCCATGTTTACGATTAATGTAGTTTGGAATGTAAGCAATTGGTCCCGGACGATACAAAGCATTCATTGCAATTAAATCATTGAATGAATCGGGCTTTAAATCTTTTAAAGATTTTTGCATACCAGCACTCTCATATTGGAACACTGCGTTAGTTTCTCCTCTTTGAAATAACTCGTATGTTTTTTTATCTTCTAAATCAATGGCATCAATATCAATTTCAACACCGTGATTTTGTTTTATATAACGCAGCGCGTCCTTAATAATAGTTAAAGTTCTTAAACCTAAGAAGTCCATTTTTAATAAACCAGCACTTTCAGCAACCGAGTTATCAAATTGCGTGACTAACATGTCACTATCTTTAGCTTTTGTAACAGGTACAAATTTTACCATATCATCAGGCGTAATGATTACTCCGCAGGCATGAATACCAACGTTTCGCAAACAACCCTCTAATTCATAAGCTTGTTTTAATACAGCCGCTTGTGGTGAATTTCCTTCTGCCAATTTTCTAAAGTTGTGCGATTGTTCAACAACTTCACGTTTATCTTTAATACCATCTAAATATTTTTGATCGATGCCTCCTGGCTTCAACAACTTTTTTAATTTAGCATCTAAACTATCCGGAAATGCTTTTGACAAATTATTAGAATCTTCTAACGGCAAGTCTAAAACCCTTGCGGTATCTTTAATAGCAGACTTACCTCCCATAGTACCATAGGTGATAATTTGTGCTACTTGATTAAAGCCATATTTATCAATCACATATTTAATTACTTTATCACGGCCTTCATCATCAAAGTCAATATCAATATCAGGCATACTAATACGATCTGGATTTAAGAAACGCTCAAATAGTAAATCGAACTTAATAGGGTCAACGTTAGTAATCCATAAACAATATGCAATTGCCGAACCAGCAGCCGAACCACGACCTGGACCAACGGCCACTCCCATTTTTCGTGCCTCAGCAATAAAATCAGCAACAATTAAAAAATAGCCGGGATAACCCATTCTTTCAATAGTAGCTAACTCAAAACTAATACGTTCTTTGGTTTCAGCAGGCATTTCAGGATAACGCTTGCGTGCGCCATCCCAAGTTAAATGTGTCATGTAAATAAACTGCTCAGCAATTATCAGCATTTCTGCTTTCTGCACTTCAATAGCATCAGGCGATAAATTCTTTTCTTCCCAACCTTTTTCTTTTAAAGCAACAATACGTTGATGTGACGCATTAATTTCTTCTATATTAGCTTCAATAAAATCTTTTGCGATTTCAAACTTAGGCAGTAAAATATCGCGCCCTAATTTATATTGTTCAACTTTAGCAACTATTTCATTAGTCATTTCAATAGCTTCCGGCATATCAGCAAATAACTCTTTCATTTCTTTTGGAGATTTGAAATAAAATTCTTTGTTCTGTAAACCGTATCTAAAGCCTCGTCCACGACCAACTGGCGTTGCTTTCTTCTCGCCATCTTTTACACATAATAAAATATCATGTGCATCAAACCCGTTTTTATCTAAATAATAATTACTGTTTGCTGCAAAATATTTTACATTGTACTTAGCTGCAAAACGTAGCAAAACTTCATTCACGTGATTTTCTTCTTGTAAATCGTGGCGATTTAACTCTACATAAAAATCATCACCAAACAATTCTTTATACCACACAAAAACTTCTTCTGCTTGCTCTTCACCTACATTTAAAATTAGGTTAGGAATTTCAGAAGTTAAAGAACCCGTGGTTGCAATTAATCCATCTTTATATTGTAATAATAAATTTTTATCAATACGAGGTACATAGTACGCTCCATCAATTAAACCAACTGAACTTAGCTTAGATAAATTTTGATACCCATCTCTGTTTTTAGCAATAAATACCTGCGTATAGCCATTGTCTTGCTTGGTTTTATCTTTATGATCTTTGCAAATAAATAGTTCGCATCCAATAATACATTTTAATTCATTTTCTAAATCACCTTCTTTTTCTCCTTTAGTGATGGCAGCATTATTATCTTTTACTGATTTATTATGTTTATCAATAGCTTGCCAAAATAAAAAGGCCCCATACATGTTTCCATGATCTGTTAATGCAACAGCTGGCATATTATAAAACACAGCTTTCTTGACCAACTCTTTTACATCACTGGTAGATTGAAGAACGGAGAACTGTGTGTGATTATGTAAGTGAGAAAATTTAAGATTTTTGATTTCAGAAGTAAGATTTTGTTCAACTGACTTCTCACTTTTAACTTCTGACTTCTGACTTTTTCTCTCTTTCCAGTCTTGTTCGTGTTTGTATAGTTCAGTTAAATCCGGCGCTACATAATTAATTGTTTGTAAATCCGAAACTTCAGTAACTTTTGTAATACCCCGTTTAATAATTTCGAAAAACACTTTACCAGTTGCTAATACGTCAAATGCCGCATTATGGGCTTCATCAAAAGAAGCATTAAATAATTTAGTATATAATTCGGTTAATGTAGGCCATTTAAATTTACCGCCACGTCCACCTGGTATTGCACAGTATTCTGTAGTTTCATCATTCTTTGTATCAATAAAAGGCATTGTTGCCAATACATTTTCTAAACCACAACGTAATAATTCGGCACCAATGATATTATTATCAAATTCAATATTATGTCCACATAAATATTTACATTGATTAACAACATCAACAAATTCTTGTAATACTATTTTTAAATCTTGCCCTTCTTCAATAGCACGTTCGTTAGTAATACCATGTATTTGCACGGCATTAAATGGAATAGTATAACCTTCTGGTTTAATAATAATAGAATTACTATTAATTAAATTTCCTTGCGCATCGTGTAATTGCCAAGCCACTTGCACCATACGAGGCCAATTATCAAAATCAGTTAAGGGTGCGCTATAACTGCGCGGCAAGCCTGTGGTTTCGGTATCAAATATTAAGAACATCTTTTATAATTAAGATTTAAGTCCCGATAGCTATCGGGAGTAGAATTAAGAATTATTTTTATTCAGAACTTTTTTAATTTCTACTAATTCATTTTTTATATCAATTAGTAGCTGAGTATTATCAATAACTTGAGAAGCAGATTGAATTGATGGGGCATTACTATAACCGTGTTTTTGATTAATAACGCTTTCACGTTGTTGTAAAATTTGCATTTTAAAACTTTCGGCATCGTTAATACCCAACATACTCATCATATTTTGTGCGTGTGGTCCGCCGCCACCGCCAGCTGTTTCAATTTTAATTAAAGTTAATCCAAAGTAGCGAAGTATTGGTCCTCCAACAAAAGACAAATCCTGAATGTTTTCTACTGGAATTGTTTTTTCGATATGGACTATTAATCCTTTAGAAAACTTTAAATTTTTGTTGGTAATTTGACATGATAAGGTCGTGAAATATTTTCCGCTCATCCATTGCCCCAATCCCAAAATCCAAAATGGAACTAATACAATTCCAATAACAGTTGAAATTAATGTTATCAATACTACAAAAAAGATGTAGGTTTTTACGCGTGGGCTAAAAGTTGCTTCTCTTAAAATAATTTCTTCGGTCATAGCTTAAAGTTAAATAATTTTTATGCTGTTTTATTCCATCGTTAATATAAATTCATAAACTCTTTTAAATTTTATTTATTTGATTATCAATATTTTAAGAAAATGTTTAACCATAATAGTCAAATACATTAGATTCTTATGTATCTTTGTCTTAAGTATTAACTTATAACATCATGATTTACTCTTCAGAACTATTAAAAGGCACACTAAAAACAATTGTTTTAAAGCTATTAGCCGACAATAAAAAAATGTATGGTTACGAAATTACTCAAAAGGTAAAAGAGTTAACCTTAGACAGAATTCAAATAACGGAAGGAGCCTTGTATCCAACTTTACATGCTTTGGAAAGTGATGGATTAGTTACAACCGAAACTGAATTTATTGGAAAGCGTGTGAGAAAATATTATAGCTTAAGTCC
>JBKJPW010000062.1:0-17718 GCA_046594225.1 Bacteroidia bacterium | reverse complement strand
CTTTAAGTATCGTCTTCCTGCAGCAGTTTTTAAAATATTTTTCTCGTTTAATAGCATCAATTAAATTATCAAAGGTTTCGTAATTGTATACGCTTCTTGTTTTATCATTTTTCTATCATTTCAATTATTGATTCATCTATTATACCAAGTGATTTGATATATATCCAAATTTCTTCTTTTTTCCCCCTTCTGGCAGCATAACTTAACAAGGTGGAGTAATTAATAGAGTAATTATCGCATGCCTCTGAATAAATATTATACAACTCTGCTGAGAAAATATTTTTCCATGACTTATCGCAATACAAGTCAACCATTATTTTTTCAAGTCTGGCAATTTTTACTGTTTGGTGATTAATATTTGGTGATTCTGAAATCATCGTTTTAATTATAATGTTCTCACTCTCATACATATAGTTTTCCCATTCATTTTCTTTTGGATTTAAAAATGTTTTGGTTGGGAAGTCATCTTTTATTATTCGAAATACAGCATCTTCTGAACCAGATTCGACTTCAATAACAATAATATTTTTCATTAATTGAAGTGTAGCCAAGTCATTTAACCAGTTTGAAGACCATATAATGAAGTTCAGAAAAGGGAAATTCTTTTTGATTTTGTTCGAAATTCGTTTAATTATGACGGTTAATTCTGGTTCGAACGATTTTTTGTCATTTAATCTGTACAATCCTCTGCCAACATTTACTATAATACCCTTTGCTTTTAAACGATTTATTCTAACTCTTAAGTTTTCGTCTGTTAAGTGCTCCTCTCTTTTAAAATAATAGTCTCTTAATACTTCCTTGCTGAAAGTTTCGTGAACCGATAAGTACTCACTTAATTTATCTTTTATCTCCAGTTTATTCATGTTATTATAGGCAAATTTAGTAATTATTGCCGAAAGTTACAAATGTTATATACGGCAATTTAGTTTAATTTTTGACTTTTATTTCAAAAATTAACATTTGTAATTATCGGCATTATGTAATTTTAATTGCCGAAAGTTACATAGCAACACTATGTTTATCAGCAAATTGAGATTTTATTGATTTATTTTAAATAAAAAATACGAAATATTTGTAATTTCGTTGGTGTGAGTAGCGCATAGATTGGCAGCTAATTGAATTGGCCAACAGGTCGTGTTATAATTATAGTATGGAGCTAATACAATCTTTCGGCTCTAAACAATTTAAAACGCAAAACCTGGCTAAAAGTTTTATACTCTAATAAGTGACTTCTGCTCTTATTGTTCTTTTGTTTTTTCTTTTAAATAGCCAATTCTTTCTACTCTTATAATATAGAGTATTCTTTGTATTACCAGTTTCTTTTCATCTTTCCCAAGACTAGAAGAGTTGCTTCGAGGACATAGTGAGTGTTCCTAGGCTGGTTATAGCTTAGTGAACACCCACTACAAATTCTACTTTTTCCCTTAGACTGAGAATGAGAGAACTGAGGTCATACATCATTTTATTGCTGTGTATGAATGAGAACAACTGTACGAAGGCAATACCCTCCTTTACATCTTACGCCTTTTCTCTTTGTGTTGGCGCTGGTCTGTGTGTAAATCCCCAATTAAACCTTTAAGTTAAAACGATTGTGTTAATTAAAATCCCCACATTTTAACCGAGCAACTTATTTAGTGTGTCTTCATTCTTGTAGTCACGCCACCTTTTTTAGTTGCATTTATAAATAGATAGAAAAAGTGAAATCCAATTTTATATCCCATTTAATTATATAAATAATAAAGCATTGACTTTGTAATTCCAAAAGAAAATGAAAATTAATTAATAAAGTCCCTGACTTTTGTTCTCAATTTCTGAGGTAGTTTAAAAGGGGGTCGGGTTCGGTTTTGATTCCGATCCAAAAGCAACTCATTTCGTAGTTAGATAAAAATAGTTTTAGCAGATTTAGAGAAAAAAAACTCATCAAAAGGTAGGTTGATCAACAGAAAATCTGGCAGTAATTAGCGATTGAAATCACTTACATTTTTCCAAAAAGAAAAGCAAAATGTTGTTTTGTAATAGATGCGATTCTTGTATTTAAAAGTGGGTACATCTGGTAAAGTTTGAAGGATACGATATAGGCAAGTACTTGGTTGTTTACTTAATTGCACAAAGCTACTGAAATCAAGCCAGTATTCGCCATTAGCATAGAGTTGCGGGAATTCACATTTTATTTGATTGTTATTACTTATGGTCATTGACATCTTATTTAGTTTTAATTATTTGGTTTGAAGTATTCCTATTCATTTGTTTCTATAGATATAGTATTGGTTTATATTTTTTTTAAATAAAAAATTGATTCCAGGTTGAGCGTGTAGTAGCATTGGTAAAATTCATTCCTAAAATATTGGTTTAAAAATTTGATACAAAAAAATTAAAAAAAAATTCGTGGCACGTTGGATTGAGACCTAATTAGGAGATGTTTTGGGTCTAATTTTAGATGCGGTAATAAGGGTCAAAATAAGGCCTTAATTAGATGCTCTAAAAATTAATCTTCCCAAGTGATGTTGTTACCAAGTAGTTTGTAATTGAGATGTCCTATGAAATAATCAGCAATTATGATTGACATAAATTGTCCAACACTTCTATCTTCTTCATCAGTTAAAAGTTTTAAATAAATTCTAAAGAGGTAGGGATTTATAATCTTACTTTGGATATGAGTAAAAGGCATATCATTGCTGAAAAAGATAAATACATCACTTAATTGATTGTTCCCTCCAGGAATAACGGTAAGTCTTGCTATGCTTTTGTTACCTGTATTTGTTGCTCCGTAAGTTTGTCCATATTTCAATGTTGCAACCGTAACAATTTCGTTATCTGGAGTTATGAGATTTACATTTCCATCTAGATCAACTAGTTTAAAAAAATTGCGCATAATATTTTAGTGTTTATTATAAATAGGGCAGAAAAAGATATATCCTATTCATTTAATAAAAACCAAGTCCAACTTTAACATAGACTTCTGTAATCAATTCAATGAATTTATTTGGAGTTATTCCTGAATCAAGGAGGCAGATTTTATATGCTTTAAATAAATACTCAGCTCTATCTTCTGATATATAATAAAATAGACATTTTCCTGAAGAATTAAAGTAAAAAAAATCTTCTTTTTCGCTCGAATAATTGAAGCAAATTTTAGTCATATTAATTTTGTTATCATGAACATCTTTCCCAATTATATTATCCTTGTATCCTATTTTTTTTACTGAACCTTTATCTAGTAAAATTAA
The DNA here is from genome assembly GCA_046594225.1 of Bacteroidia bacterium. Lineage (GTDB taxonomy): Bacteria > Bacteroidota > Bacteroidia > B-17B0 > Aurantibacillaceae > UBA4416. The sequence continues at coordinate 14,491 of JBKJPW010000062.1, read as the reverse complement.
ATTTGGTATTTCTGCTTTTAGTATTTCCATATTAGATAAATAGTTGTTTTTTGTGCCTTTTTAATTATTTGAGAATTATATTTAAATGGACAAACTATGTAATTCAAATATTTATCTGATAAAAACGATTCATGTTGTTAATGATTATGTGGAATTAGAATTCAAAATAAGAAACGCAGATATTTATGAGCTCTTGTTTACAGATGAAAAGTGTAATCTGGATTTTTCTATTATAAACCCAAGGATATGGGATATTGATGACTTTTCATTTGCTGCATTTTTACCAAAAGAAATTGTAGAATCTATTGCTTTGTGTTTTAATAAATTTGGATTGAAATGTTATTACACTAATATTGATTATCAATTATTTCAAAACACATGTGATTTACTCCCAATTAATAATGATTTGAGATTTACAGTTATTCAATATCTTATTTCAATTTACGATGTCAATGATGTATTGGACAAAATGAATAGTTCGCAGACTTTTAAATTATCAGAAGTTGATAAATTAATACTTCTTGGAATTGAAAAGTAGTTACATCATTTATTAAGAATCTATTCTTTTTATTATTGAGTTGGACCTATACAATTATAATAACGTTCGTAATTAAAATTGGAAAACATGAAAACAAAAAAATTTATTGCTTATTATAGGTGTTCTACTCAAAAACAAAATGAATCTCATTTAGGCTTGGAAGCTCAAAAAGCCATAGTTGAATATTATATTGATTCAATTGGAGGTGAACTTTTAATTGAATTTACAGAAGTAGAGACAGCGGGAAATAAGGATAAAATCAGTGTAGGACAACAAATAAGTATTGAAAGCTTATTGCGCAAACGACCAATACTTCTCGAAGCAATAAGAAGGGCAGAGGTTGAGGATGCTATTCTAATAGTTAAAGAAAGTTCACGGTTAACTAGATATAGCTTATTGATGGAGTTTTTATTGAAGAGTAATTTAAAGTTTCAATGCGCTGAAGCACCAAGCGACACCCCTTTCATTTGTAAATTAAAAACTTCATTGATGGAAGAAGAATTATTACTGATTTCAGCACGCACAAAGAGCGCATTAAAAGCATTAAAGGACCGTGGTTTCAAAAGAGATACATCTAAACACGGATTAACAGAAGAGAATATTAAAAAAGGTCAAGAAAGAAGAAAAGAACTTGCGTTATTGAACGAGAATAATCGAAAAGCTTCTGGTTATATTTCTTCTTTGAGAAAGACAGGATATACTCTACAAGCAATAGCAGATAAGTTAAATGATGAAGGATTTCGAAGTAGTCGTGGAAAGATATTTCGCCCAAGTAATGTTCAAATGTTGATTAGAAGAGTTTAAATAATAAATAAAGATAATTCAGAGATAGTCTGAAAGCTCAATAAAATCAACGATTTTAAATTAGTTATTAACGTTTCTTGTTTCTAATAAAAATATATTCTAACTTTGTCTTATCTGATTCGAAGTGCACTTTTAAGCTTCGACTCCTGGCGCCAGGAGAAACAATAGCCTTTACTTTATATTTTATTGAAATTAGTTTTGACATGTTTTTTTTCATGTTCATAACGCTTTTGCGATCTCGTTTTGGAATCATTGCCTGGCTGAATTACGACCATTTTTTTTGATTTGTCTAGATGAGTGACCAAAGGTTTAACCTTAAAAAATAATTATATGCTTGATCAGAGCCTTAAAAACAAGTACATGAAAATCCTCAATCGAGGTGATACCAAATATTCAGAACAGGAAATGACTGCAATAATAAATTGCATGCTTTCTATTGCAAATATTTTGTATAAGTCAAATAATTCAAATAATACTAATTAAAATGAATGTAATAATTTGTAAAAGAATCAGTAAAGCTCATATACTGAATAAAAATTTTGAAGCAATTAAACATGATGATGAAATAAATAAGTATTGTCTCAATCAGGGATACAATGTTATTGCAACTTTCGTAAATGAGTCTGATGATGTGCTAACGAGAAGAGTTGGATTTGAATCGTTATGCAATTTCATAAAGAACAACAGTTTTTCTGGACGAGTTATATTTGATTATGTTCGATCGGATGATGATCAGGAACAAGCTTTTTTTTACGTTTTGAATAACATAGATTTAAAAGAACAAGATCTCGAAGTAGTATCTTCTATTTTTCCTGAGACTAGTTGTGGTTCACTACGATTTTGTGATCTAGAAATCAAAAGAAGAAATAGGTTCGATGATCTATTTGTTAAACTTAAAGAAGAAGAAATAAAACAATGGATTGAGAGGGAATATTATTTTAAAGATAGTTCAGCAAAAGTGAATGACATTGTTAGTAAGCAGGCATTGATTTATTGTCGAGGAGCAATTAACGACCATTCTAATAGCTCACTCCAAACGCAGGAATTGAAAATACGAGAATATTGTAGGAATAATAATATAAACGTAAAAATGTCGTATAGGGAATGTGCTTCAGGAATCAGTTTTGAAAGGAGTGAATTCTTGAATATGCTTTCTTATGCTGAGCTCAATTGCAATGAAGTTGATCTAATATTGATCACTAGTTGGGATGTTTTCTCAAGATTAGCTGGAGATGCATTTCTTTTGATTGAAGAATTGAAAAGGAAAGGCATTGAAGTTATTGCAATTAATCAATTGTTAGATAAAGATGTTTATCTCAGTAAAGTTCTTCTATCGTATCTAATGAATGCGGTTGTTATTGAGAATTGGAAAAATAAAAAGGCAGTTCGTTAAATAATTAGAGGCTTCCCAAAAAGAAGCCTCTAATTATTTTTTAATAGTTTTTAAATTAAAAATATACTTAACACTATGAATGTAATAATATATAAAAGAGTTAGTACAGAAACTCAAAAAGAAAGAGGTTTTTCGCTTAGACACCAAGATGAAATGCTCAGAAGGTACTGCGAATTTAAAGGATACAATATTGTAAATGCATATACAGAGGATTTTTCTGCAAAAGATTTTAATAGGCCAGAGTTTCAGAAGTTGCTTTTATACGTAAAAGCAAATAAAAAGAAGGTTGATTTAATATTGTTTACTAAATGGGATCGGTTTGCTCGTAATCTTGAAGAGGCGCTTAGAACAATTCGAGAACTAAAAGGAAAGGGTGTTTCAGTACAAGCAATTGAACAACCCCTAGACCTTGAAAACGTTGACAATAAAACAATGCTAGCCCTATACTTAGTAGGTCCTGAGGTTGAAAACGATAAAATCTCAGCACGAACAATAGATGGACTATTAAGAGCAAGAAAAGAAGGTGCCTGGCCTGGAAAAGCGCCATACGGATATAGTAACTTCAGAAATGATTCAGGTAAATCAACTTTGATCCCTAACAACAAAAGTGACTTAGTTATTACTGCTTTTGAGGAGGTGGAAAAAAATATAGAATCTATTGACTCAATCAGAAGAAGGCTTAAAGAGAAAGGTATGGAATTATGTAAACAAGCCTTCTTAAATATGCTCAAAAACGTTGCCTATATAGGAAAAGTAAATGTACCTGCCTATAAAAAAGACGAAGAATACATAACTGATGGTTTACATGAAGGGATTGTAACTGAAGAGTTATTTAGAAGAGTGCAATTAGTAATTAAAGGACGTAGAAAGGGGGATTCAATTCCTTCTCATAAAAATGAAGCATTTCCTTTAAGAAATTTTATTGTTTGTGCTGTATGCGGACAAAATTTAAACGGCAGCAAGTCACGAGGTAGAAGCGGAGTTAGATATGCTTATTATCATTGTCGAAAACGATGCCCAACGTATGTTCCAGAACAGGTTGTCGATATGAGATTTATTGAGATGCTAGGTTCATTAAATATAAAGGAGGAAGTTATTTTGTTATTTGGTGAAATTTTAAAAGATGTTTTTGGTAATAGCGAAAAAGAAACGCAAAAGAAAATAAAGCAATTAATTTTGGAAAAGGAAGAGTTGGATTCTAAAATTATTAAAGCAGAAGATCGTCTTTTAGCAGAAGATATTGCTTTGGAAAATTTTAATAAGATTACAAATCGGTTAAGTAATCGCATTATGGATATAAATAATGAAATACTTGTTCTAAGTGAGAAAAAAGAGAATCCTGTTAATTATCTTAATGCGTCTAGGTTGGTTTTAACTAATCTCGATTCTTTATATAAAAAACTGCCTTATGATCTAAAACGCACACTGATTGGTTCGATATTTCCAGAAAAGGTTGTGATTTCAAATGAGGATTGTCGAACCACTTCTTGTAATGAAGTGATGATCTTTTTAACCAGTATAGAAAGGGATTCTAGGTTATTAGAATGCAAAAAGCCACTCGGACTGAGTGGCTTGTCTACTTTTGCTCCCTTTCCTGGGCTCGAACCAGGGACCCCATGATTAACAGTCATGTGCTCTAACCAGCTGAGCTAAAAGGGAATCGTTCCGACATAAAGAAGGAATATTTTCTGGTTGTAATATTATACGAAAGAACTGTTGTTTTTCCCTATAAAGGAGGGCAAATTTAATATCTATTTTGATAATAAACAATATATTTGTCAAAATTTTTAAATCTTTTTAATATGAGTCTTTTAGTAGTAGGTACAGTAGCGTTTGATGCTATTGAAACTCCTTTCGGAAAAACCGATAAAATCGTAGGTGGAGCAGCTAGTTACATAGCTTTAGCATCTTCTTATTTTACACCAGATATTAATTTAGTATCGGTTGTTGGGGATGATTTCCCTCAAGACTTTATGAATACACTTAAAGGTCAAGGAGTTAATTTAGATGGCTTACAAATTAAAAAAGGTGAAAAATCGTTTTTTTGGAGTGGCCGTTACCATAACGACATGAATTCTCGCGATACATTAGATACTCAATTGAATGTATTAGCTGATTTTGACCCAATTGTGCCTGAATCGTATAAAAATTGCGATTTTTTAATGCTGGGCAACTTAATGCCAGCTGTACAACAAAAAGTGTTATCTCAATTATCAAGTCGCCCAAAATTAATTGTACTAGATACCATGAATTTTTGGATGGATATTGCTATGCCCGAATTAATGGAAACATTAAAAGGTATTGATGTATTAACGATTAATGATTCTGAGGCTCGTCAGTTATCTGGAGAATATTCTTTAGTAAAAGCAGCTCAAAAAATATTAGCAATGGGCCCAAAAGTATTGGTAATTAAAAAAGGAGAACACGGCGCTTTGTTATTCAATAAAGAAGAAGTGTTTTTTGCGCCAGCTTTACCATTAGAAGATGTATTTGATCCAACAGGAGCAGGCGATAGCTTTGCAGGCGGTTTTATTGGTTATTTAGCTAAAACAAAAGATATTAGTTTCGAAAACATGAAACGTGCTATCATTTTTGGTTCGGCAATGGCTAGTTTTACTGTTGAAAAATTTGGTACTGAGCGTTTAATTGGGTTATCTCAAGAGGATGTATCTAATAGGGTGCAAGAGTTTGTTGATTTAGTTCAATTTGATATTTCTTTAGTATAATTATTATTCTATTTATAAGGCCTTCTATTGAAAAATAGGAGGCTTTTTTGTTTTATGAAGTGGCAATTTAAGTTGTAAATTAGCGTTAAATAAATTACATTGAGGTTTCATTTTATTATAGCTATTTGCGTTGTATTTGGTTGCTCTTTTGTTTTTCAAACAACTGAGCCCGAAATTTACATTAAATTTCCTGAACAAAAATCTCATATCGAAATCGATGGTTTTGGAAATATTTATATAATTACTGATAATGAGATAGTAAAGTATAACGCTGTTGGTATTTTGCAAAAAAATTATAGCACCAAACGATATGGTAAAATAGATTTTGTGGATGCTATGAATCCTTTAAAAGTTTTGGTTTACTACAAAGAGTTTCAACAAATCATGTTTTTAGATAATCAGCTAACTGAATCTAGCGCTATGATTTCGATCGAAAAACTTGGCTATGAACAAACTAGCTTAGTCTGCTCATCTTCTAATAATAGTTTTTGGCTTTACGACAAACAAAATAATGAACTATCTCGTTTTGATGCTGAACTTAAATCCTTAGTGAAAACCGGGAACTTAAAACGTATTTTAGATGTAGATATCAAACCAAGTTTTATGCAAGAGCATAACAATTACATTTATTTAAACTGTCCTAACGAAGGCATTTTAGTATTTGATATTTATGGCACGTTTTATAAAACCATTCCTTTAAAAAATTTAAAAGAATTTAATATTGTAAATGGAGATGTATTTTATTTTGAAAACAACACATTAAAACAATACCAAGCACAAACTTTTAATACCATTGAAAAACAATTTCCAGATACCTTAGTTAAGACTGTATATTGGCAAAACAATCGGTTTTACAAGGTTTATCAAGATTCTTTAGTGATAGAATAAAATTATTAGTTAGCTTGTTTCTCCATTATTATATGTTAAGGTTAATTTCTATATTTTTATATGTTGTTGTTTTGTTAATTAGCATTTCTGTTAAAGCGCAGGTAATCAACATTGAAGGTAAACGCTTTATGAATGACAGTAACGGCTGGGTTGGAAATGCTGATTTTAATTTTAACGTGTTTAATAATACACAACAAGTGTTGCAGTTTTCTAACACCGTGCGTGTGCAATATCAAAAAAATAGAAGTCGCTTTATTTTATTGAATGATTTAAATTTTATTAAAGCTGGTAATACAGATTTTGCCAACGCGGGTTATCAGCATTTTAGATACAATTACAAAGTAAGTAAGTGGATTACCATGGAGGCATTTACTCAAACACAATACAACCCTGTATTGAAATTAGATTTTAGATATTTAATTGGCACGGGCCCAAGATTAAAATTATTGAAAAAAGAACACGCTAAAATTTATGTGGCTGCTTTGTATATGTACGAATATGATGATATTGTAGCTGATCCAATTAACTTATATGAACACCGCATCAGTTCCTATGTAACTTGTACATTTTCTATTTTAAAGAATTTAGAATTCGCGAGTACTACGTTTTATCAGCCAAATATTGAAAACACAAATGATTATAGAATTGCAAATGATAGTGGTTTAGAAATTCACATCAATAAACATTTAAACTTTAAATCATCGTTTAATATATTGTATGATACGTATCAACCAATTGGAATACCCGACTTGGTATATTCTTTCAGAAATGGATTGTCTGTAAAGTTTTAAAAATTATTTTTTAGTTGTATCAGCAACCGTACCATCTTTTGGAGTAATAGCAACTTCTGCCATCGCATCATCAATGGTTTTCCCAATAGAATCAGATATGCGCTTAGCATTTTCATGCATTTTAAATCTGTCTTCGGCTGCAGGTTTGCATTTAACGAATGCTAAAGTTAAAATTGTAGCTGATAGAAGAATGTATACTTTTTTCATAAATCTGATTTAAAATTTAATATCCCGAATGTAAAGATAATTTTTGTTTGGATAAAGAAATTAGGAATATTTATAAAATTAAATGTAGTAGTGCCCGAAAAACAAATATCCCATACAAATCTTAAGATCAAGGCTTTCCAAAAATTTATCAATGAGTTAACTGGCGTTAATGAAGAAGATAAATTTTTGGTATAACGCGGAGATTGGGATTTGTATGGGATATTTATAAATAAAAAGCCCACGCATCATAGACACGTGGACTTTTCCTAACTAAACACAAATTCTTAGTGACCTGCGTGAGCGTCAGCAGCTGGAGCTGTTTCAGTAGTTGCAGCAGCAGAATCAACTGGAGCAGTAGCCTCAGTCATTGCGCTTTCTAAAGAAGTAGATAATGCAGCAGCGATAGAATCAGCAGTTAATTTTGCTTGCTCTTCCATTTTAGCTTTTTCTTCAGCAGAAGGACCACAAGATACAACAGTTGTAGCGATGATAGCTACTGCGATAATTGAAAATAATTTTGTCATTTTTTTTAGTTTTAAAATTGTTTGTTTGAGTTATTTGAACGTTTATACCGAAATGCTAAAATGGTAACCCGAAAAATAGTAGATATTTTAAATAATTATGTAACTAATTGATTATCAGTAATTAAAATTTAATATAAATAATGGTTACCAGGTTTTTTCGTCACCCTGAACTTGTTTCAGGGTTTCAAAAAGATGATGAAACATTCCGATAGCTATCGGAATCAGCATGACTTTAATAAACGAGATTACTTAGCAATAAACTCGCTCACTACTTTCTCCGCTTTTATAAAAGCGTCTTCTAGTACTTCATTTAGGATAAATACATCAAATAAATCAGCGGTTTTTAACTCTTTTTCAGCTTTTTCTACTCTGCGAGCTATACTTTCTGGGCTATCGGTACTTCTGGAGTTTAAACGTTCTTCTAATATCTTAATGCTAGGCGGCATTACAAAAACTGCTAAGGCTTTTTCGCCAAACTGTTTTTTAAGATTTAAACCACCTTCTACATCAATATCAAAAATAACGTGCTTTCCTTTAGCCCAAATACGATCAACTTCGCTTCTTAAGGTTCCATAATGCGTTCCTGCGTAAACTTCTTCCCACTCTAAAAACTCTTTATTGTCAATTTTTTGTTTGAATTCGTCAACTGTTAAGTAATGGTAATCTTTACCATTTTCTTCTACGCCACGTTTTGGGCGGCTAGTTGCGGAAATCGAAAATTCTAATTTATCTGGATAGGTTTTCAGTAAATGCCTCACAATGGTAGTTTTACCAGAGCCTGATGGGGCAGAAAATATAATAAGTTTACCGTTTTCCATAGGCAAAGATAATGGTTTTTGTTAAAATAAAAAGTCTGCAGTGGCTATTTCGGCTAAAGCCAATTTGCAAGATAAACATATTGCCGTTGGCTTAAGCCAACGGCAATAATAGTGTTCTGATTATCGGGCTTTAGCCCAAAGTTACTGTGTAAAATTTGTAACATAAGTTTGTTTGCATGAGGGATAGAAACGAAAAGCCCACAGCTATGAGGTACGAATAGCGAGGACTTGCAGTGAATAGCCCGACGCCGCTGCCTTTTTGCGGCGACATGCCCAAAAATTAAATGGTAGTGTTTTCTTTATCTTTAAAAAACTCATACACCAAATTAGCTTTGGAGTTACCAATAATAGCTGTTAATTCAACCAAAGTAGCTTCTTTAATACCTTTAACCGATTTTAATTCGGTTAGTAGTTTCTGAGCGGTTTTATCACTGATGCCTTTTATTTCGGAAAGTTCTGTTTTAAACGTTTCTCTACTTCGTTTATTTCGATGATGCGTAATACCAAAACGATGCGCCTCATCACGAATGTGTTGTATAATTTTTAATGTTTCCGAACGTTTATCTAAATACATTGGCACAGAATCGCCAGGAAAATAAATTTCTTCTAAACGCTTGGCAATTCCAATAACGGTTACTTTACCCATCAAATCTAATTTACGTAAACTCATAATAGCAGCACCTAATTGCCCTTTACCACCATCAATTACAATAAGCTGAGGCATCGGTAACCCTTCTTCTATTACTCTGGAGTAACGTCTAAAAATAACTTCTTCCATGGTTGCAAAATCATCAGGACCAACAACCGTTTTTACATTATAATGTCGGTATTCTTTTTTAGCTGGCTTGCCATCAATAAAAACTGGCATTGCACTTACCGCATAATCGCCTTGAATATTGGAGTTATCAAATCCTTCAATACGTCGCGGCTCTTCCTTCATTCTCAAATCCTTCATCATTTGCTGCATAATCCTATCAGTGTGCCTTTCGGGGTCAATAATGGCTAATTGTTTTTCTCGTTCACGTTTATAGGATTCTGCATTTTTAAAACATAAATCCATTAAGTGTTTTTTATCACCAATTTTTGGAACCACATATTTAGCATCCGTAAAAATAAATTCAGGTTCAAAGGGTACAAAAATTTCTTTGCTAGAAGAGTTGTATCTAATCCTAATTTCATTAATAGCAAATACTAACATTTCCTCATCTGTTTCATCCAACTTCTTTTTTAGTTCTAGTGTTTGCGCCTGAATAATAGTTCCATTCATCACTTTAAAATAATTCACGTAAGCTACTTTCTCGTCACTGATAATGGCAAATACATCTGTATCGGTAATAGAAGGATGAACGATGGTAGATTTACTTTGATATTTTTCAAGTAACTCTATTTTCTTTTTTGTGGAAGATGCTTGCTCAAATTCTAATTTTTCGGCATGCTCTAACATTATTTTTTTTAAATCTCTAATGGCAAAATTAATATCACCTTTAATAATTTCTCGTATGTGATTAATGCCTCTATTGTAATCTTCTTCGCTCTGCTTGCTAACACACGGCGCTTTACATTTACCGATTTGAAATTCTAAACAGGCGGTGAATTTTTTCTTATCAATATTCTCCTGACTTAAATCTAAAGTGCAAGTACGTAAAGGATATAACTGTTTAATTAAATCCAACAAAATAAACATAGTTGTAACTGATGGATAAGGGCCATAATATTCAGAACCATCTTTTTTTAATTGACGCGTGTGATATACTTTTGGAAAGCGCTCATTTGATAATACTATCCAAGGATAGGTTTTATCGTCACGCAACATAATGTTGTACTTAGGCGTGAGGCTTTTAATTAAATTGTTTTCTAAAATAAGCGCATCCATTTCAGTATCTACCTTAATGGTTTTAATATCCACTATTTTTTTAACCATCAAGCGTAAACGAAACGTATCATGCTCTTTGGTAAAATAAGAAGTTACTCGTTTTTTTAAATTTTTTGCTTTCCCAACATACAATAAGCTACTATCCGCGTCATAATAACGGTACACGCCTGGCGTTTCGGGCAAGGTTTTTAGGATACTTTGTATATGTTCTGAAAAGGTAGATTCCGACACATTGTAAAGATAAGAGTTTATAGTTTATGATAAACATATTACTCCCACGGAGCAAGTTAAAGGGATTGCAGTTTGTTGTGTTATAAACATATTGCTCCTAGTAGAGCATTTACGAAAACAAAATTTGAAAAAATGCAATATATTTACATAAAACAATTTGCCCCAGAGGGGCAACCTGTTTATAACAAAAAGACTATACAAAATAAAAGCCCCAGAGGGGCGACATGTTATGCCTAACACATACTCACAGTTATATGTACAAATTGTTTTTGCGGTTAAATATCGACAGAATTTGATTTCAAAAAATAACAGAGAAGAATTGCATAAATACATTACTGGTATAGTTCAAAATAGAGAACAAAAAATGTTAGCTATATTCTGTATGCCTGATCATATCCATATATTCGTAAATATTAAGCCAGCAATTTCTATTTCTGATTTAGTTAGAGATATAAAAGCAAATTCTACTAATTTTATTAATGATAATAATTGGGTTAAAGGTAAGTTTAGTTGGCAAGAAGGATTTGGAGCATTCTCATATTCTAAAAGCCATATTGATAATGTGGTGAAATATATTTTAAATCAGGAAGAACATCATAAAGCTAAAACTTTTAAATCAGAGTATTTAGATTTCTTAAATAAATTTGAAATTGAGTATAATGAAAAATATTTATTTGAGTGGATTGAAGAATAGCAATTGATTAAAAATAAAACCATATTTATTTCACCTCTCGATTGGGGATTAGGGCATGCCACTAGATGTGCCCCCTTAATAAGACAATTAATGGAACACAATGTTGTGATATTAGGTGTGACCAAAACAACGGAACTGATTTTTAATGAAGAATTCCCTGAACTAAAAAAAATAAGTATTGAGCCTTATGACATTAAATACTCAAAATTTTTGCCCTTAAGCATTAAGTTATTATTAGACTCTCCACGAATTTTTTCTGTTATTAAAAAAGAAAGACTTCAGCTAAAGCAGATTATAAAGGATTATCAAATTGATGTTGTGATTAGTGATAATCGATTTGGACTTCATGATAAAAGAGTAGAGTGTATTTACATCACTCATCAGCTAAATATAAAAGCTGGAATTTTTTCTGGAATAGCTAATAAAATTCATCACCACTTTATCAAACAGTTTAACACGGTTTGGGTTCCTGATTACGAAGATGAAAACAAGTGCTTGGCTGGAAAACTATCAAGAAATAAATCTTTACTTAATGTAAAATATATCGGGACGTTGAGTCGTTTATTTGTTGGAGATAAAATAGAAAATCAATATGATTATTTATGTTTGCTTTCTGGACCTGAACCATTAAGAACTAGGTTTGAAGAACAATTGATTAAGCAAGCAAATTTATCAGATAAAAATTTTTGTATTGTGAGAGGAACTACGAAAGAATTAAAGAGTTTTGCGAATAAAAATGTGACTGTTTTTGACCTGCCAAATGCAAAAGAACTAAGTCAACTAATTGTTAATTCAACAATAGTAGTTTGTAGAAGTGGCTATAGCACGTTGATGGACTTACATCATTTACATAAAACAAACTGTATTTTAGTTCCAACTCCAGGTCAGGACGAACAAGAGTATTTGGCCATGTATTGGGAACAAAAATTTGCAGCTAAGGTTATTCAACAAAAGGATTTGGATAGTTTTTCGTTTAACTAGACACCTCTCTCATTATTTAAAAATATAGAACGCAGATGACATATGATTACTATAAGTTGTTACTGTTTAACTAAATCTAATAAAAATATTTTTTTATCTTATTTTTATCAAAATAATCAGCGTCATCTGTGTTCCATAAAACTTTCTATAGCCAATTCACAATTACGGTTTCATAACTCTGATTATAATAATTATTTCTACCTCCAAATTCTCCTACATTAGATGTGGTGTTCTTAGTAAAGAAAATAGGATTTTATCTCTTCATTGCAGCTTCGGTAGCTTTGGCTATTTGGGGTTATTTGCGTTTAAAAGAAAGTAAAGAACCAAATGGGTCTGTTTTAGAGCACATTCCTGCTAACGTAGCTTGTGTGATTGAAACTAAAAAGTGTAGCGAATTAGTTTCTCAATTAACTCGCCAAAATTTAATTTGGAATTCTTTACTAAGTAACACATCTATGCAAGTGGCCCAAAATGGCATTCGCTTTTTAGATTCTTTAGTAAACTCTTCCCCTGAAATTTCAGAAGTACTTTCTGGTAATTCGGTGTATTGGACAATTATAAAAACAGATAAAATTACAGAGCATGTTATTTTATTTAAAGTAAAAGAAAAAAATAACGAAACATTATTTGTTGATTTTTTTAGTAAAGTGTTTACTAAAGATGCATCAGTATCATCATTTGAAGCTTTTTATTTTATCAATAACAAGCAAAAATGGTTAGTGTGTTATAAAGATGGAATTGTATACGTGAGTTCAGATGTAGGAGTATTACAAAATTACATTGAGTTAAATGCGAACGAATCTTTAGCCAAACATAAATTATATACTGATTTAGTAAAAGAAAACGGAGAACAGAATACGCAAGTGTATTTTAATCATTCGCTCATTAATTTGTTTCCAAAAACTATTTTTTCACAGCAATCTTTATTTAGTGTGGATGTACAATTGAACGAACTTACACTAACTGGTTATTCTAATATTGATAGTACCTCATTATTTTATTGTTTAAAAAATCAAGCAGCAGAAAATATTCAAAGTTTCGAATCTCTGCCAAATAACCCAACTATTATTCAGGGAGTAACTTTGAGCGATGTTAATTTGTTTTATCAAATTCTTGAGCGCCAGCAATCTGATAAAACTGCTCAATTGAATGCAGATGCATGGCAAATATTGAACGACAGTGCTTTATACAATATTAAAACAGAAAGTTTTGAGAACGTTGATAAAGAAATTTTATCTGCAACTTATGTTGTAGAAAATGTGACTTCTCAAATTTTAAGTATAAAAATAAAAGACACAGAAAAAACCGAGCAACTTTTAAAATTAATGAGCGATAGTACTTTAAATTCAATTGATTTTAAATCCTATAAATTGAATAAAGCATTTGGACAATTATTTTCGTTTATACCCACAGATTTTAAAAACGAATATGCTTGTTTAACTGAAAATCAATTATTACTTTTTTCAAATAAAGCCGTTTTGTCGTATTATCAGCAATCTTTAACTAGTAGCCAATTACTTGGTAAAAATAGTTCCTTTATGGATTATGCTAATGATAATTTATCCTTAGAGTGCAATTATCTCTACTACGAAAATGCAGAGTTAATGAAAACGCATAATTTAAATTCTATTATTAATTCAGAAGAGTTATGGATGTCCGAAAATGCCTTATCTCAATTATCATTAACGGCTAAGAATTATAAAAATAATTTGCAAATTCGTATCAATGCGAGTCGCGCACAGCCAAAGACAGATCTAAACAATGAGTCTACTGCATTGTGGGCGTTTAAAGCCGATACTTCTATTACCACTAGTGCATCTGTTTTTGTTAATCATTTAACTCATGAGAATGAATTATGTTTTCAAGACGAATTCAATCAGCTGTATTTAATTAATTCAACAGGAAATTTAATCTGGAAAAAGAAAGTATCAGAAACCATTAAATCTACTATCTATACTGTAGATATTTTTAAAAACGGTAAATTTCAAATGCTATTTAATACCGAAAATTACTTGCACTTAAT
>JBKJPW010000186.1:0-34286 GCA_046594225.1 Bacteroidia bacterium | reverse complement strand
GGAAAATCTACTTTATTGAAAATATTATCACGTATTACGCCCCCTACAAAAGGAAGAATCGAAATTACAGGAAGATTGGCATCTTTATTAGAAGTTGGGACAGGATTTCATGGCGATTTATCTGGTAGAGAAAACATTTATTTAAATGGCTCTATCTTAGGAATGACTAAACGAGAAATAGATAGTAAGTTTGATGAAATTGTTGACTTTGCCGAAATAGAGAAATTTTTAGATACTCCTGTAAAACGATATAGCAGCGGTATGTACGTAAGATTGGCTTTTGCTATTGCTGCTCATTTAGAGCCAGAAATTTTAATTGTTGACGAAGTGTTAGCGGTTGGAGATGCCGCCTTTCAAAAAAAATGTATTGGTAAAATGAAAGATGTCTCTACTAGTGGACGTACAATATTATTTGTGAGTCATCACATGGCATCTATTCAAAGTTTATGTAATAAGGCAATTGTTTTGAAAAAAGGTGAAGTCGATTTCCCTTTATCAACTACTGATTTGGCTTTGAAACATTATTTAAAAGATGTGATTACACAATCAAAAACACAGATTTCAGAAAGAACCGATAGAGAAGGAGAGGGTGGCTTTAGATTTAAAGATATTATTTTAAAAGATAAAGAGGGTTATGTTTTAAATGCAGCACAAACAGGTTCAGATTTAATTATTGAAATTGAATTTGATTTAAAACAAGAAAGCTTAAGTAATGTGTCGATAGCATTTACTATTTATAACGACGAAGGAAGAGAGATGTTTACGTTAGCAAATCATATTTCAAAAGAACCTTTTGCTAAAGTAAATAAGAATAATAGTATTCAGTGCCTTATTAAAAAAATGCCATTAATGAATGGTAGTTATTTTTGTAACATAATTGCCTATAAAGATGGAGTGGTTCAGGATTATATTCAGGAAGCTTATACTTTAGAAGTAGAAGAAGGGGATTTTTATGGAACAGGAAAAGTTATTCCAACAACCCAACAATGTTTTTTAGTGGATAATGAATGGCAATTAAAATAAATTCTAAACATACACTGGTTTATATGGCCTTATTATTTTGTGTAATAACCCTGTTTTTTATTGTTGCTAATATCATTCGTTTTTCAAACAAAGGATTTGAATTATCAGACGAAACATTTTATCTATACTTTTCTTGGCATTTTAATTCTAATACCTATAGCAATACAAATTTTGGCTTGTTAAACAAATTAGTCTGTTTTAATAATCCCAATCTCGTTAATTTACGATTCGCTAAATTTATTTATCAAACATTAGCTGTTTTGGTGTTTGTATTTAGCATTTTTAAATTTTTAGAGGCCAGAAAATACTTTATAGGTAGATTACAAAAAACATTTATACTGTTGATTGCGTTAATGGCTTCCTATGTTAATTATGATTATTTGCCAATGACCTTGTCTTATAATACATGGTCTTTGGTTTTAATGTTATTGTGTTTTTCGTTAGTTTTTTTGGAATATAATCAAACTAAAAAATACAGTAGTGTACTCACATCAATATGTTTTGGTTTTATATGTTTTGGGCTGTTTTTAACTAAATATCCAAATGCGTTCATAGCCTTGTTTATTTATTTTTTATTCAACTTATTCAGTATCAAAAATAATTTAGGCTATAAAATTTTGGGATTAATAATTGGTGTATTTTTAGGATATGTTGTTTTTGTAAATAATATTCAAGATTTAAAAAATATTTTACACAACTATTATGCTGTTATTTTTGACATCAAACATATAAAAGCTAATTCGTATGCCGATCAATTATTCGATTTCTTGATATTGTGTTACGAAAAACAGTTTTTAATAATAGAATTATTAGTGATTGTGCTTTCAGTGATAATTAAAAAACATGTTCGTGTATACAAAAATGTTGTTATTTACATTCCGTTAGTAATAAATTATTATTTGTCAACCTTATTTTTTGAAGGTAATAGCGCTGTATTATACAATGACTTTTTAGTGGCTAGTTTATTTATCATTAACGTGTTTTTATTTGTCTATCTATCTAGCGAACAAAAAGAACCTGTTTTTTTAAAAAGAGATTATATATTAATAATTGTTGCTTTATTTTTAATGCCTATTGGTTTAATGTTGGGAACTAATAACTTATTTTATTATACCACTTCGCAAACCATGATTTTTTCAATTATAGCGTCTTTAATTTTTCTTATTATTACTAAACAACTTAGTTTGACATTTTTAGTTCTTAAAACAACCATGATTAGTGTTTTCGCATTAAGTGTTTTATATCATGGAGCTGTTAAAAATCCCTATCGCCAAAACAATTTACTAGAAAAGAACTATCCATTACATTTTACAGATCAGCTTAATGGAATTTATGAGAGCCATGATCGATTTGTTGATTATACTGCTATAAACTATTTAACCAATCATTTTAATAAATCTAAAAAAGAGATTGTGACATTTTTTAACCATTTTGGCTTGTGTTACTTAAATGGTTGTGAGGTTTTTCCTGAATCTCAAATCTCAGATAGTGAGAGTTTAATTGGTGGCAATGAATACCTTCTTAAAAGAGTTAAATTTGATACTAGAGCAGATTTATTAATAGTTCCAGAATCAATAGAAGGGAATAGTAAGTTTAAAGAGATGTTTTCTAAATTTGGTGTGAAATTAAATGAAAACTACCAATTGGTATATGTGTATCAGTTTTTATCAACTCATGAAAAAATTTATTTTTACAAAAAAGCGATGTAATTATGAGTCAATTAAAGATATATACTGATAATGCGATATTATCCGAAAGTAATATTCACACGTATATGCTTTTTCCAAAATTGGGTAATTATTTAAAAAATGCATCAGATCCTGACTCAAATAGATTTGATGAATTTTGTTCGCAGGCAGACCATTATTTTATTTTTGTTGAAAAACCAGAAGAATCTGATTTTTTTCTATTGCCATTCGGTTTTTCTTTTGACCCTGTTTATCAAAAAACCATGCATGCATTTTTGGAAAAAGCAAAAACCTACGATAAAAAAACACTCCTATTTTATAATTCAGATGATGATACAGATATTGATATAGAAAACACTATCTTATTCAGAACTTCTTATTATAAATCAAAGCAAAAACAAAATACAAAAGCTTTGCCTGGCTGGAGCGTTGATTTTGTCAATTATTTTGAAAACAAAACTTTTGCTACAATCCCTTATCAAATTTCTCCCAGCGTGTCATATTGTGGTTATATTGATTATGAAAAACAAAGCTTAAAAGCACTTATCAAGTCTATTATAAAAAAAGAGCCATTTAGTTATGAATTGATGGCGAAAAAAATAAGAGGAAAAGCTTGTCGGACAATTAAGGCTAATTCATCCATTAGCTCAAATTTTATTATTAGAAATGGTTTTTGGGCAGCCGGTATTGATGATAAAAATAAAGCAAGGGAAGAGTATGCCGCCAATTTAATTAGTTCCTTATATGCTATTGCTACAAGAGGTGGAGGAAATTTTTCTTATCGTTTATTTGAAATTTTAAGCTGCGGCAGAATACCAGTTTTTATAAATACAGATTCTATTTTACCATTCGATTCAATCATTAATTGGAAAGAGCATTTGGTTTGGGTTGAAGAACATGAATTACATAAAATAGATCAAATCGTATTAAACTTTCATAAGAGTAAAATACCAGAAGAGTTAATTAAAATACAAGAAAGTAATAGGAAATTGTATACAGAATACATTAGCCCTAATGGTTTTTTCAAAAATTTACATTTAATTTTATAAAATGAAGTTCTGTTTTTTAACATCTTATTATCCTCCATTTTTAAATAATTTTTATTTATTATTCCCTGATTTTAAAGAGTTAAGTTATGATAACATGCTTGAATTATTGCTTAACCAGCATTTTGCAGATACTGGTGCAGCCCATTATTATGTTAAAAAAACAGGGAATGAATCTTTTATTATAATTTCCAATTGTGAGAGTTTACAAAAACGTTGGGCGTTAGAAAATAATGTTTTGTTTTCAGAAGCTAATTGGGAAAAAGAAATTGCTTTTGCTCAAATAAAATACTACAAACCTGATGTGTTTTATATTGAAAGTATATTTAGTTATTTTGGTGAGTTTCTTAAAGAAGTTAAACCACATTGTAAAGTTATTGCCGCATGGATTTCAACCCCGTTTTCGGAGAACTTACCATTAAATAATATTGATGTTATTTTTTCATCAACCCCTGATTTTGTTAAACTCTTTAATGATAAAGGAATCCCAGCTTATTATTTGCTTCCAGGTTTTGATATAAGAGTATTAGAAAAAATCAGCAACCCTCAACCTAAAACTATAAGCTTATCATTTGTAGGTGGCTATAGTGGCGTTCATGTGAATAGGAAGCTTTTACTTAACGGATTTGTTTCTGAAACTCCATTACAGATATGGGGTTATGGTTATGATAGTAAGCCTTATTATAGTAAGAGAACCCTTAATTTTTATAAACATTATTTTTTTCCTGAAAATCGACACATTATAAAAAGATTTAAGAAGGAAGTTTGGGGCTTGGAAATGTATGATATCATCCAAAAATCTTTAATTACACTTAATATTCACGAAGCTTTATTAAAAGGAAATGTTGGAAATATGAGAATGTTTGAAGCCAGTGGTGTAGGTACAATGTTATTAAATGATTATGGTAACAATTTATCTCAATTATTTGAAATAGATAAAGAAATCATAGCTTATAAAAATATTCCTGAAGCAATTGAAAAATATAACTATTTAGCTTGCCATCCCGAAAAAGCTATTGAAATTGGCTTAAATGCTCAAAAAAGAACATTAAAAGATTATACTTATGAAGTTCATATATCCAAGTTGCTTGATTACTTAAAGATGGTGATTTAGGTTCTTATGAATTGGCATATTGATTAATTTAATTGTAAATTTCAGAAGTGATAAAAGAAATCAGATATAAGTTATATTTAATTAAAGAAAAAATTAAAAACGTTTTCAAAAAAAAAGAGCAACCTAACGGCTGGTTTGGTAATTATAATTCATGGGAATTAGCAGAAAAAGAATGTAACGGCTATGATTCGGAATCTATTTTAAATAAAGTACGCGCATCTGTTTTAAAAGTTAGAAACGGAGAGGCTGTTTATGAAAGAGACTCCGTATTATTTAATGAAATCCAATATTCTTATGATTTAATAAAAGCATTTAGGGATTCTATTCATGATGACACACTTCATGTTGTAGATTTTGGAGGCTCATTAGGTAGCACTTATTTTCAGCATAAGCAGTTGTTTAAGGATTTGAAAGATTTAAGGTGGGCAGTTATAGAACAAAAACATTTTGTGGATTGCGGTAAAAAGGAAATTGAAATAGACAGTTTAAAGTTTTATTATACGATAGATGAAAGTTTAAAATGTCAATATAATCAGGTTTTATTATTATCAAGCGTTATTCCTTATTTTAAGGAACCTTATGAATTAATTGCACAGATATTGAAGTATAATTTTGAATATATAATTATAGATAGAACGGCATTTTTAGAAAGTAATCATGAAAGAATAACTAAACAAATAGTACCTGAATTTATTTATAAAGCATCTTATCCTGCTTGGTTTTTAAATGAATTAAAATTCATCAATGCCTTTAAAAGACAGTATGATTTAGTGTTTGATTTTATGAGTGCTTTTGATGCAGACGATGTATTAAAAGATGGTGTAAGAGTATATAGAAAAGGTTTTTACTTTAAAAAGAAGAAAGAAGATGCTTAATTTTGTTACACTTTTCAATTCCAATTATTTATCAAGAGGATTGGTATTATATGAGTCCTTATTGAAGCATTGTCCCAATTTTCATTTATATGTTGTTGCTTTTGATGATATTACTTTTGATTTTCTTAACAAACAAAACTATTCTAATCTAACGGCTATTTCTTTAAAAGAGTTTGAAGATGAGAAGTTGTTAGCCATTAAGCCAACACGTTCTATGGCCGAATATTGCTGGACTTGTACGCCTTCTACTATCTTATATTCCATTACAAAATATAAGCTCGATAATTGTACATATATTGATGCTGATATGCTTTTTGTATCCAATCCTCAGATTTTGATTGAAGAAATGGGTGATAAATCTGTTTTAATTACGGAGCATCGTTATACAAAAGAGTATGACCAGTCGGAATTATCAGGAAAATATTGCGTTCAATTTGTAACCATTAAAGCTAATGAAGTTGGGTTAAAAGTATGTCATTGGTGGAGAGAGTCTTGTTTGGAATGGTGTTATGCAAGGCATGAAGATGGTAAATTTGGAGATCAAAAATATTTAGATGACTGGACTGTAAGATTTGAAGGGGTACATGAATTGCAACATTTAGGAGGAGGACTGGCCCCTTGGAATGTTCAACAATATGATTTCATGTCAGAAAATAGTGAAATATTCGGGACAGAAAAATCTACTGAAAAAAAATTCAAAGCGGTTTTCTTTCACTTTCATAGTTTGAAATTTTTTAAGGATGATTTAGTAAGCTATACTGATTCGGGCTACACATTAACTCATCAAGTAATCGAATTGTTTTTTAAACCATACGTCAAACTTCTTAGTAAAGCTAAAAAAAATATTCATCAATTAAATTCTTCAATTAATTGTGATGGAGCAAATAATCAATCGCCTTATGAGGTGATGAATTTGAATACTATTAAGCAATATTATTTAGAAGGATTAAAGAGTTCAAAAAAAAATCTATTTGGATTACATTTATTAAAAAAAATAAAACATCATTATTATTATAAAGTATCAAATCTATAAAAACAGTAACTTTGGAAAAGTTATAAAACCCTTTGATTTAAATATAACATCAAATAACAAATGATTGAATACGAAAACTTAAATAATTTAAATAAACCTTTATTTGAAGAATATAAAACAGCATTTAATGAAGTTTTAGAAAGTGGTTGGTATGTTCTAGGAAATAAGGTTAAAGAATTTGAAAAACAATTTGCTAACTATTGTAATACCCAACATTGTGTTGGAGTTGCAAACGGTTTAGATGCGCTTAATTTATCATTACGTGCATTTGGCTTCGAAAAAGGTAGTGAAGTTTTAGTTCCTTCAAATACATATATTGCAACCATACTCTCAATTGTAGACAATGGCTTACAACCGATATTGGTTGAGCCTAATATAGAAACTTATAATATTGACCCTAAATTATTAGAGCAAGCTATTACCTCAAAAACAAAAGCCATTATGGTGGTACATTTGTATGGTAAGGTTTGTGATATGGATCCAATATTAGCAATTGCTAATAAACACCATTTAAAAGTAATTGAAGATTGCGCTCAATCACATGGCGCAAAATATAATGGAAAATTATCTGGTAGTTTTGGTGATTATGCGGCTCACAGTTTTTATCCAACCAAAAATTTGGGGGCATTGGGTGATGCAGGTGCGGTAACAACAAATAGTGAAGAATTAGCTAATAAAATTAAAGTATTAAGAAATTACGGGTCTGAAGTGAAATATTATAATGAAGTGGTAGGTGTTAATTCAAGATTAGATGAATTACAAGCAGCTTTATTATTAGTGAAGTTGAAATATATGGAGCAAATAACTCTTCATAAACGTGATTTAGCTTCTGTTTATTTAAAAGGCTTAAAGTCTGATTTTATAAAACCTCAGGTGCATGCTGATTATTATGATGTGTATCATATATTTAATATTCGTCATGCTAAAAGAGACGCTTTGAAAGAGCATTTATTAAAACATGAAATTAAAACAGAAATTCATTACCCTGTTGCTCCTATTAAGCAAAAAGCAATGAAAGGAATACTGGATAAACAACAAACCCCAATTGCCGAAGAAATTCATAACACAACTCTAAGTTTGCCTATATCTTATTTTCACACAAAAGAAACAGTGCAAAAAATAGTGGATGTAATGAATTCATTTTAAGATGCCATTCATATCGGTCATAACTATTAATTATAATAATGCCGAAGGGTTAGAAAAAACGATTTCCAGTGTTGTCAATCAATCTTATCAGGATTTTGAATTTTTGATTATAGATGGTTATTCTTCGGATAAAAGTGTAAATATTATCAAACAAAATAATAGGATTAATTATTGGGTTAGTGAAAAAGATAATGGTATTTATGATGCCCAAAATAAAGGTATTCAGAAAGCAAATGGAGAATACCTTTTGTTTTTAAACTCAGGTGATACGCTTTTTGATAACAAAGTATTTCAGAGCTTCATGGTTTTTTGTAATGCTAAAAATTATGGAATAGTGTATGGAAATACTAACTTAATTAATGAAGATAATAGTAATAAATTATTATGCCCACCTCAAAAATTTAATTTAAATTATTTATTCAGGCATAATATCAATCATCAGGCTTGTTTTATAAAACGCAGTTTGTTTAATAAATATGGTTTGTACAATATGAAATATAAGATTTGTGCAGATTTCGATTTTTTCTTCAAAGTATTTATTGATGATCCTGAAGTCTATTGTTACCATAATTACACGGTTTGCAATTATGAAGTTGGCGGCTTGAGTTCTAATAAAGAAAATTACGACTTAGTAGTTTCTGAAAAACAAAGTATATTAAAAAGTTATTTACCAACCAAGGTGTATCAGTCTAATTATAGAAGTTACAGAAACGAAATTCCATTAAAGTATAGGATATTTGGTGTAATTTATAAAATACCAGTTTTGAATTCCTTATTTAAAAAATTATATCAGGTAATAAAAGGAAATGGATAATAAAAAATTTAAACAACTCACTTTTTTAACTCCTACCATGCAACGGACTGGCTCTGAAATTGTATTGTTTAATTTATTGTCCCGCATTCCTGATAATTATTTTTTTAGACTACTTTCCGTTTATAAAGGTGAATTGTTATCTTATATAAACAAACGACATTCAACTGTATTTGTTCATCAGAAACGTCCTACTGGTATTTTTTCAAAAATTGGTTTTAAAATTAAAGAGACATTTTTTGTTCCTTGGCTTTTAAAAGCAAGTGGGAAAATGACATGGTATATTAATACCATTGTTTTATGGGATTATCTTGAGTATGCCGAAAGGCATAAAGTGAAAGTTATTTTACATGTTCATGAATTAGAACAAATATTTGCCTTACTAAGTAAAGAACAATTACATAGAGCAGTTCATTATCCTGATTTAATTATTGCTAATTCAAATTATACCAAACAATTGGTGCAACAGTATGGTAGAACCAAACCCATTGAACTCTGTTATCCAGCTATTGATACCAAAAAAATAGTCTCGGATTCAGAGATTAAAAAAACATATCGTCATAAGCTTAACATTAGTGATGATGCTTTTGTTTGGGCTATGTGTGGAACTTTAGATGAGAATAAAAATCCTGAATTGTTTATTGATATAGCCTTTGAATTGTTGAAGACGAAGCCAAATGCCATTTTTTTATGGATAGGCGCTACCTCCGATGATGATTTTTTGCATATATGTGAAAGTATAGCACATCAAAAAAACATAACGGATAACATCATTTGGATGGATAGTGTAGGGGAAGAATATCAGAATTATTTTAATTGTGCCGATGGATTTGTACTAACATCAAAAAAAGAGTCGTTTTCTCTTGTAACTTTAGAGGCATTATTATTAGGATTTCCAGTTGTGACACATGATTGTGGAGGTGTGAAAGAAATATTAAGAGAAGACGTTGGGACTATTGTGAAAGAAAAAAATAATGTTTCGCAATTTGCAGAAGCTATGATTCAGTTTATGGATAATGGTAATACTTATGATAAAACAAAAGGCATTATTAGAGCCCAAGAATTTGATATTAGTATTTGGAGTCAAAAATGGAATGCAATTTTAGATAATTATATCAATTAAAAATGAAGTCAATTTGTTTATTTAGCTCCTATTTTAATCAACCTAGTATTCCTTACTATGTTAGGTTTTATTTGGAAACAATTGCTCCATTTTTTTCTGAGATTCTATATATTACTAATGAAAAAGAACTGGACGAAGAATCTATGTTTTTTTTGAATATAAATAATATTAACCTATTAAAAGTTAAGAACGAAGGTTGGGATTTTGGAATGTGGTATAAGGCCATTTCTCAATTAGATACCACCCAATATCAGCAAATAGCTTTAGTAAATGATTCCTGTGTTTTATTTAAAAAACCTACTCAGTTTTTTGATTGGCTAAAACAATCAGATGCAGATGTTTGCGGGATGACGGATTCTAATGCAATTCATTACCATTTACAATCTTTTTTTTTAGTTTTTAATCACAAGGCTATTCCCGACATGGTGGCTTATTTCAATAAACATAAATTATTAAAAAACGTGAGTGAAGTCATTGAAATATATGAAGTTGGTCTTTGTAAAACATTAATAGATAAAGACTTTAAGTTGGATGCCTGTTATTCTTCTAAACATTATAAAGGTGAGTTTAGTCCAACGTTTTATTTGGCAGAAAAATTACTGAAGGAAGGTATACCAATGATTAAAAAGAAAATTTTATTTCATTCGTATCGTAAACCAGAGTTATTTACCTTGGCTCGCATGAATTTCAACATCAATGCTGATTATTATATTAACCTAATTAAAAGTATAACTAAAGAGCCATTAGTTGATTTTGATAAAGTAAGGCAAGATCATCCTTCTCACATGAGCACTTTGGATAAATTTGTGTATAATGTGAAGAGAGTGTCTATTCTTAATTATAGAAAATTAAAAGGAAAACATCATGACTAAAACCTTAGTAAGTATATGTATTCCTACCTATAATGGTGATAAGTATCTTGTTGAATGCTTAGATTCGTGTATTAATCAATCGTTTAAGGATTACGAGATTATTATTTGCGATGACGGCTCTTCTGATAAATCAATTTCTATTATTGAAGAATACGCTGCTAAATGTGATTTTATTAGATTTATTAAAAATGAAAAAAATTTAGGTTTAGTTGGCAACTGGAATAAGTGTTTGGATTTAAGTTGTGGAACATGGATCAAATTTGTATTTCAGGATGATTTTATTACAAACGATTGCTTAGAGAAGTTTGTAAATAAAATAGATGAGAACACGCAACTAATTGTATGTAAGCGTCATTTTATTTTACCAAAAAATGCTAGTTCAGATGTTGTGAATTACTATACTAATGTGGTAAGAACTCTTGAAAATACGTCTGATTTCAAAGGAGATAAATTTTCCCCTGAATTGATTTCTAAAATTACAGCGCAAAATATTTGTTTAAATTTTATTGGAGAGCCTAGCCTTATTTTTTTTAGGAAAAGTATTATTAAGGAAGTAGGTTTATTTAATACTTCCTTAAAACAAATATGTGATTTAGAGTTTGCGTTAAGGATAGCTAGTAGATATGGTCTAACGTATCTGCCAGAGCAGCTATGTGCATTTCGAATTCATCAGGACTCTACGACTAGTTCCAATGTAGCTAATAAATACTTTGAGATTCATTATGTAGAACCTTTATTGTTTTCGTACTTATTGTTGTTTAATGATAAATTTTGCCATCTTAGGTCAAATTTAAATTTTTCTCAACTATTTAAATTAAAACTCTATTTCAGGTTAAAGGCATACAAAGCTTATTCTGCCAATATAAAACAAGATAGAAAACATGTTTTGTTTACAGACGCTAACTCTGATTTTAAGAAAATTTTGGATTACAAAAATGGGAATCTTTTAATTAAAGTAATAGCAGCTATTCGCTAATTAAGTTTAGAACTTTATCAGTATATACACTCCAACTAAAGCCTTTTACTTGTTCATGAGCGTTATGCATTAGCTTTTTTTGACTATCAGACGAGTTATTTAAAATGGTTTCAAGCTTCGAAACTAATTCTTCGGTTGAATTGTGATTTACGTAAAAACCAAAATTAATCTCTGTACCATAAGTTTCAATAAACTCCGGATAGGGCGATGTAATAATAGGCGTATAATAATACATAGCTTCTGTCATTGCTGAAAAGGCTCCCCAATCTGGATTTGTATTCACAATAGCTCTAGCTTCTGTTAAAAGTTTATAGTATAATTCATTTTCAGAAGTAATGCCTTTATCTAAATAGCCGTGATAAAAAATATTATTGGCCTTCATGCCAACTTCGCCTTCGTTTAATCCAATAATATGTAGTTCTGCTTTTGTATTTAATTGTTTAAATGCCTTAATTAAATCAACAGCCCCTTGAATGTATTTTTTGTTTCCTATAAATAATAATTGATTACTCTTTTGTTTTTTGTCGATGAGAATCGTTTTATTTAAAGGATAATTTCCATTAATAACATTTCCAAGATAGTATTGATGCTTATTATTATAATGATGTAAATTAAATTCAAGAGATTTAGGAAATAAACTCAATATGATGTCAGCATCATTAATATGCTGTTTTTCATTATTCAAGGTTTTTTTCTCAAACCAAAGAGGTTCTCTTTTTAAAAAGATATTGATGTAATACAAATAACTCCAGTCGCTAAAGAGCACTATTTTTTTGTCGTTTTGTTTTGGAGCACTAAAGCTGTAGGATAAGAACAAGAGAACATCAGCTTTGTGATATTGTTTGATGGCAGCTTCTATTTTACGACTCGTTAAATAATAATTTAATCTCGAACGAAAATAGGTGTGATTTGAATTTTTTTTGATGAACTTAAACAAAATAAATAGAGAGTATTTGTAGAGTATATTTAAAAAAGCACTTTCTTCAATATCAACTCTATTTACTTTTATTTGTTTTTCTTCAAGACTTTTAGTAAAGAAATAAGGCACATTCGACCATGTTTTTAATTCATTAGAATCTCCAATCGAAAAAACGGTTATTTCATTTATGGAATTCAATTAGTTAACCAATTTTCTCTTTAAGATACGTAAACGTAATACCAAAATTAGTTTTGATGAAAATGAAGCGCCATATAGTTTTGCAATATTGAGTTGCTCTATTAAAAAACGTGCATCCTGACTACCAGATTTGGATTCTTGGTAATATCTAAATTGAGAAACGATGGTATCTAATTTTACCACTGTTCCTTTATTTTTTAATATTCTTAAAATGTATTCGTAATCAAAGGCAAAACGGTACTTACTTAAATTTCCTATTTTTTTAGTGAACTCTGTTCTGAAAAATGAACCAGGTTGAGAAATAGATGCATCTTGAGTGGTTAATGATTTTAAAGTAATGTTTCCACTTGTTCCTTTAGCGATTGATTTCCCATGTTCATTAATGGTTTCAATATCTCCATAAATATAATCTACCGTATGTGATTTTAAATATTCCAAAATTGCTAAAAAACCATTTTGGTCAAGTAAATCATCGGTGTTAAGCCATGTCCAATATTGACCAGTTACATAATTTAAGCCTTTATTTATAGCATCATACTGTCCTTTATCACTTTCAACTTTCAAAATATCAATCACTTCTTTGTATTTCTCAAAAATGGCTTGAACTGCTGGCATAGAACAATTATCGCAAACAATCACTTCTAATTCAGTATTCTGTTCCTTACATAATAGTTTAATAGAGGCAACGTTTTGCATAGTTGTTTCAATAAACTTAATTTGATTGTAAGAAGGAATAATAATTGAAAGACGCATATGCCACAAATATACATTTTTTAGTGATTTTGTTATTAAAACTCGGCTGTTTATAAAGGCATTTTTTATTTCATAAAATCCTCTAATGTTTAGTAATTTTACTGTTATGCGCATTTTATTGCTATCCGATACTTATTCTGAACATACCGAAAAGTGGGCTTTAGGTTTGGCGGCAAATGGAATAGAAGTTGGATTGTTTAGTTTTAATAAAGCATCTTATCCCTGGTATCAGGATAAGAAAAATATTACTGTATTATTTGAACCAGTCGAAAAATTAGATACTACGGGTAAGTTGTCTTATTTGAAATTTGTAAATTCATTAAAACAGGCAATCAATCAATTTAAACCCGATTTGGTTCATGCGCATTATGCTTCCAGTTATGGATTAATTGGTGCTTTAAGTAAATTTCATCCTTTTGTAATTTCAGCTTGGGGAACAGATGTGATGAAGTTTCCGCAAAAAAATATGATCAATAAAACCATTCTGAAATATAATTTAAGAATGGCTGATGCTATCTGTGCCACATCTCATACTATTAAAGAATTCTTAAATCCGGTGACCAACAAACCGGTTCAAGTTATTCCTTTTGGCGTTGATGTGACGGAGTTTTGCAAAAAAGAAGTAAATAGTTTGTTTGATAAAAACACCTTTGTTGTTGGATGCATAAAAGCTTTGGAAGAATTATATAACATTGATGTTTTAATTAAAGCCTTTGCAAGCCTAAAGCAAAAATATCCTGAAAAAACATTGAAGCTGCTAATTATTGGAGAAGGTTCACAAATGGAATATTTAAAGAAATTGACGGCTGATTTGTCAATGAGTAATGACGTTGTGTTTACTGGAAGAATTGCTTTTTCAGAAGTCGCTACTTATTTTAATATGTTAGATGTATTAGTTAATATTAGTGATTATGAAAGTTTTGGTGTATCAGTCATTGAAGCCATGGCTTGCGAGAAACCTGTTGTGGCAACTAATACAGGAGGATTAAAAGAAATCATAGAAAATGGCAACTTTGGTAGCTTAGTAGAAATTGGGGATGTAGATCAAACAGCAGCCGAAATTGAAAAATACATGTTAAATGAATCACTTAAACAAGAGGTTGGAAAAGCTGCAAGAGAAAAAGTGATTCAAAAATATAACTGGAACAATAATATTCAGCAAATGATTAGCGTTTATAATCAACTACTAAAAAAATAAAGATAAAGTGATTTTAAAACCAATAGATAATTTAGATACATTTTGCGAGAAAGCAGAACCTGCCGTTGGTGTGTTTGCTAGTAAAAAATGGTTATCTATTTATGGCAATGCTTTAACGTTGATAGGGATTTATAAAGACGAACACCAATTAATAGGAGGCTTTTACTTTTTGAACACTAAAAAATTTGGCTTTACTTTTTTAAAGCTACCGCCTTACACGCCACATTGCGGTTTGTTTTTCGTATCAGATAGTAAAAATAATTCCTCTGTCAATAATTTTTCTAAAGAAGTAATGAGCGAGGTTTGTAATTTTTTTACTGCTCAAAAAAGTGCTTTAACAATATTAGCTTTTCCTTCCAATATCATCGATTTTCAGCATTTTATCTGGGAAAAGTATAAGGTCATCCCAAATTACACGTACCGAATTAACTTAGAAAAATCAATAGAAGATATTAAATCCAATTTTGATTCAAAGAATAGAAACGTTATTAATAAGGCGATTAAGGAAGAAGTTATTGTTACTGAAAATACGTTGAGTAAAGATGAACTGTTTAAATTTTTTATGGATTCGTTAAATACCACTGATGCTAATATTTACGAAACGGAATTAAAAAACGTTTTCACTAAATTTTCAGATGATACCAATTCATTTAGTGTTACAGCTAAGAAAGGTAATGACGTATTAGGAAATGTATTTTGTGTGTATGATAAAAATACTTGCTATTATTTGTTAGGAGGCGTTAACAAAAAATCAGGAGCTCAAGGAGTTAATAATTTATTGGTTCAAAAAAGTATCGAAAAAGCAAAAGAGCTAGGCTGTAAAACCTTTGATTTTGAAGGTTCGATGCTAAAAGGTGTAGAGAAATTTTTTAGAGGTTTTGGCCCCGACTTAGTTCCTTATTACACCGTGAATAAAGCTAAGTTACCTTTAGAGATTTTATTGAAATTTAAAAAGAGAGAACTTTTTTAAATGAGTCAATTGCAATACGTTAAACACCAAGATATTGATTTTAAGAAGTGGGATGCGACAATTTTGCACTCTCAAATCCCTTTTGTTTTTGGACAATCTTTTTATTTAAATGCAACGAGTCCTAATTGGGATGCACTGATAATTGGAGACTATGAAAGTGTATTCCCAATAACAGCTAAATCAAAATTCGGATTCAAGTATTTGCCACAACCGCCTTTTACATCTCAATTAGGGGCTTATGGTAAGGTAACCTTAGAAATAGAGCAACTATTTTATCATTTTATTTTAGAGAATTATAAGTTAATTGATTTGGAACTGAATGTGACTAATCAATTGAAATCAAATTCTATTTCTCCGAAAAATACCTATACGCTTAATTATGTAAATGGTTATAAATTCAATCAAAATACGAAACGTAATATTGCTAAAGCCACAGAAAATGGTTTTGTTGTAGAGCAGGTCGCCAATCAGAATAGTATTGCCCTGTCTCAAAAGTATTTAAATCCATTTTTAGAAAAGGAAGTTGGTTTAACAAAAGCAACTTTAGTTTTATTGGATAACTTACTTAAAAATGCAGATTCAGCAGGTCAGTTATATACTTTTCAGGTACTTGATAAAAACCTAACGATAAAGGCTTTAGGGCATTTTATATGCAATGGCAAGCATGTTTTATATTTAAAAGGAACCAATTTTGACAAATCAGACAATTCGGGAAGTATGCATTTATTGATGAAGCATGCCATTGAGTTTTTTGCTGATAAATCAGTCATTTTTGATTTTGGAGGAGGCTCTAAACAAGGATTAGCCAATTTTTACATGGGTTTTGGCGGTCTTGCCATGACTTATAGCTTTCTTCAAGTTAATAAACTACCACGGTTAATTAAAATCCTGAAAAACAAAAAGTAAACCCCTCTTTTTTGTTATTTTTAGGCTGAAAATGCAAGCCATTGTTTCTCACGATATTGATCATTTAACTCTTACAGAACATTATCTGAAGGATTTAATCGTGCCTAAATTTTTTGTGAGAAGTTATATTGAGTTGCTTTCAGGTAAAATCTCCATTGCGGAAATGTTGAATCGTTATGGTGATGTGTTCAAAAATCAATGGCAACATATTGAGGCTTTGCACCAGTTTAATAAAAATCACAAAGTCCCAACCACTTATTTTATTGGTGTAAACAATGGAGTAGGGTTAAATTATTCGCAAAAAAAATCAGCTTTATGGATTCATAAAATGCTGCAAATGGGTTGCGATGTGGGTGTGCACGGCATTGAATTTGAAAATCTTGAAAAGATAAATGCAGAATATGCTTTGTTTAAAGAGATCTCCAAGCAACAAACGTTTGGAACCCGAATGCATTATATTAGAACCAATGAACATACATTCAGCAATATGGCTAAGGTCGGTTATAAATTTGATAGCAGTGAGATGAGTTTTAAAGCGCCTTACAAAATTGGTACGATGTGGGAATTTCCCTTCCAAATTATGGACGGATATATAATTGAAAAACCAAAACAATGGCAAAGTAAAAACTTTAGTCAAAGCTGCGATGAGACAAAAATAATAATTGATAAAGTAGCTGACTTAAACTTACCGTATTTAGGAATTGATTTTCATGATCGTTACTTCTCGGATGCACACAAAACCTGGAAAGACTGGTATATGTGGTTGATAGAGTATTTAATAAGTCAAAAAATAGAATTTATTAATTTTAAACAAGCTATCAGTCAATTAGAAAATTCGACAATTTGATAATGAGACAATGAATAAACAAGGACACAATAACACAAACAACCAATAACCAGAAACTTGAAACTTCTAATTCTGACACAATATTTTCCACCTGAAGTGGGTGCTCCTCAAAATCGTTTGTTTGAGTTAGCGGTTCGTTTAAAAAAAATTGGCGTTGATGTTACTGTTTTAACAGCTATGCCTAATTATCCACAAATGAAAATTTATGATGGATACGAAGGCAAAGATTATTTCTACGAAGAAATAGAAGGAATTCCGGTTCACAGAGCCTCTATTTATTTACCAAAAAGCAAATCTATTATTCAGCGTTTACTAAATTATTTTTCATTTGTGTACTCTTCTGCAAAAGTGGGTAATACTAAAATTGGAGATGTAGATGTTATTATGTGCGAGTCGCCACCTTTATTTTTGGGTTACTCCGCTTTATATTTAAAACGTAAGAAAAAAGCGAAACTGATTTTCAATGTTTCTGATTTATGGCCTGAGAGTGCTGAAAAGTTAGGAGTTGTGACAAATAAATGGATGTTAAAGTTAGCTTACAACTTAGAAGCTAAATTATATCGTCAATCAGTTTTAGTAACTGGGCAAACACAAGGTATTTGTAAAAGCATTAATGAACGGTTTCCAGAAGTAAACACATACTGGTTACCAAACGGGGTGGATGTGTCTTACTATAATCCAATAACGGTTTCTGGTAATTGGAGAAAAGAGAATGGATTTCTGGAGAGTGACATTTTGTTCTTATATGCTGGTATTATTGGGTTAGCGCAAGGTTTAGAAATTATATTATCAGCTGCCGAAAAAGTAATGCTTCTACAAACTCAGCAAACAGAGTTTAATCATATCAAATTTATTTTATTAGGTAGCGGACCAGAGAAAGGAAAATTACAAGCAATTAAACAAGAAAAACAATTATCAAACGTATATTTTTTTGATGCGGTTTCAAAAACACAAATGCCACAAATAGTTAAAGCAAGCGATGTGTCTGTTATTCCTTTACGCAAGTTAGAATTGTTTTTAGGAGCAATTCCTTCAAAAATATTTGAAAACTTAGCTATGGAAAAGCCAGTAATATTAGCTGTTGATGGCGAAGCGCGTGAATTATTTGTAAATCAAGGAAAGTGTGCTTTATACTCAGAACCAGAAAATGTACAGGATTTAATAAAAAATATTTTATTGCTAGCCAATGATTCTTCTTTAAGAAAACAATTAGGAGAAAAAGGAAGAACTTACGTTGAACAAAATTTTAACAGAAATACCATTGCGCAAAATTTTTATCAAATTTTAAATAATTCATAATGAGTTTAGAGGAGCAAATTATAAGTCAGTACAGTAAAAGAAATATAAATAGTAATTTATATGCTGGCGGACCTTATGTTGATCATGTTCAAAAAGAAATTATAGAAACCATAGGTGCTTTTTTAAATAAGGAATTTAAAGAATTTGAAAATTTAAGTTTATTAGAAATTGGTGCAGGAAATGGCACTAATGCCGAAATGTTTTTAAACTTAGGCTTTAAAATTCAAAATATATGTTTTAACGAATTATTGACTGAAAGGATATTGGCAATTAAATCTAATTATCCTAACAATACTGTTTTTGAAGGTAATGCCATAGAAATTGATATTGATAAAAAATTTGATATAATTTTTCAATCAACTGTTTTTACATCTATATTAAATCAAGTAGATAGAAAAAAATTAGCCGAAAAAATGTTAAACTTATTAAAGCCTAATGGAATTATTTTATGGTATGATTTTATTTATAACAATCCTAAAAATAAAGATGTTAGAAAAGTTGATGTTAAAGAGTTAAAAATATTATTCAATAAATCAAGTAATATTTATTATAAAAAAATAACTTTAGCGCCACCTATTGGGCGACAAGTAAAAATGTTTTATAAATTATTCAATGTTCCTTTACTGCGCAGTCATATATTAGCCATTATTAAAAAGTAAACAATGCTTAATAAATTTAAACATATCTATTTTTCTTCTGGTTATAATATTCCATTAATCATTTCTTTTTTACTTCCCTTTGGTATTAATTATGCTATTTTTATTATTATTTGGACAGTTTGTTTTTTTGTATTTGATGATGTGAAAGCGGCATTGCAAAGAATGCATCAAAATAAATGGAGTTATGTGTTGTTAGGTTTCTTTTTAATTCATGTATTAGGTTATTTCTTTTCTGTAAATAAAACGGATGCGTTGAGTGCCATCGAAATTAAATTATGCTTCTTGGCGTTCCCTATTTTGATTTTCTCGTCTAATTATAACGAAATTAAAATAAAAAAAATAATTATATCATTTGTGTCGGGCTGTGTATTGGTTTCTGTCATTAATATTTTTAGAGCTTTTTATTTATACTTTTTTCAGGATTTTAACGCATTTTTCTACACAGAGTTCAGTTACTTTATGCATCCGAGTTATTTTGCGATGTATTTAATTTTATCTCAGTTAATTATCTTATTGTTTTATCCAAAATGGATATCGCATTTATCTAATTTAAACATCAAGATTGGATTTATGTCTATTGTGTTTTTAACGGCAATCTTTTTATGTTCTTCAAAAATGGGTTTAATTACAGCCTTTTTAGTATTGCCCTTAACATTTGGTATTATTTTATTTAACAAGGGCTACAAAAAAGTAATTATTGGATTAGGAATAGGATTTATTCTTTCAATAGCCATAGCTTATAAACTGTTTCCAACACCATTTGATAGAATTAAACAAGCATTTAAAGTAACATCTTCTTCTCAAAGCATTGATAAAACAGATGGCGAAAGTACAGCAGTGCGTATTTTAATTTGGAAAGAATCTATTAAACTTATCGAAAATAATTTATTGTTTGGCACAAGTCCTGGTGATGCAAACGATAAATTAGTAGAAGCATACGAACGAGAAGGTTTAGCAGGAGCGTTACGTAAAAAATTAAATGCACATAATCAGTTTTTACAAACCTTTATTGGTACTGGCATTATTGGTTTTATCCTGTTATTACTCATGACTATTGGCGCACTAATTTATGGATTTATTAAAAAGAACTATATACTATCCTTATTCTGTATTTTAACTGTTTTTAATTTTTTAGTTGAATCTATGCTTCAGGCACAAGCGGGTTTTATTTTCTTTGCATTTTTCTTTTGTATCTTAATACAGTACAATTTTCATAAACTAACAAAAACATCATGATACCATTTTCGCCTCCTCGTATAGATGATAAAATTATAGCTGAAGTAACAGCAGCCTTAAAATCGGGTTGGATTACAACTGGCCCGCGTACTAAAGATTTCGAAAAAAAACTAACTGATTATTGCGGTAACAAATCAACCTTGTGTTTAAATTCTGCAACCGCAGGATTAGAAGTCATATTGCGTTGGTTTGGAGTTGGTGAGGGTGACGAAGTGATTTTACCAGCTTATACTTATTCAGCTACTGCTAATGTGGTTATACATTGTGGGGCAAAACCAGTGTTTGTAGATGTGAATGCCGATGATTTTAATATCAACGTTTCTAACATCGAAAAAGCAATTACTTCTAATACTAAAGTCATTATGCCAGTTGATTTTGCAGGTTTTCCATGCGATTACGATGAGATTAATGCTTTGGTTGTAAAACATAAATCTCAGTTTAAAGCTAAATCTAAAAATCAAGAATTACTTGGTAGAATTTTAGTGTTATCAGATTCAGCTCATTCTTTTGGCGCTGATTATAAAGGTAAAAAATGTGGTTCTTTAACAGATGTTTCTGTTTTTTCGTTTCATGCAGTTAAAAATTTAACAACTGCCGAAGGTGGCGCTATTGCTTTTAATTTTCCAGCTCCTTTTGATAATACAGAGTTATATAATTATTTCTGCATGTATACGCTGCATGGACAAAATAAAGATGCTTTAGCAAAAACTCAAAAAGGAAATTGGAAATACGATATTGTAGAGGCTGGCTATAAATGTAACATGACAGATATGTCTGCTGCTATTGGGTTAATTGAATTAGAACGTTATGATAACGATACACAACTAAAACGTAAACATATTTTTGAAACATACCAAGCAGCATTTTTAAAAGATGATCGTTTTGAACTTCCTATATATCGTAACGATTCAAAAACGGGTTGTTATCATTTGTATCCATTAAGAATAAAAAGCATTACAGAACAACAACGCGATGCCATTATGAAAGAAATTTTTGATTGTGATGTGTCAGTTAACGTGCATTTTATTCCTGTTCCTGCTATGACTTTTTATAAGAACTTGGGATATGATATGAAAAACTATCCGGTTACTTATGATATTTTTAGTAGAGAAATTTCGTTGCCTGTGTTTTATAATTTAACGGATGAACAAATGCAAACTGTTATTAATGCAGTCATTAGTTCTGTAAATAAAGTGTTGTGTTAAAACGCTTATTCGACATAGTTGCTTCTCTTATCGGAATTATAATCCTACTTCCATTCTTTATCATTATTTGTGTAATGATGATAGTTTCTTGTGGCTTCCCTTTATTTTATTTACAAACTAGAGTAGGGAAAAGTGGAAAGGATTTTAAACTCTTTAAGTTTAGAACCATGCATTTAGATGCTGATAAAAAAGGATTATTGACTGTTGGTGGTCGAGATCCGCGAGTAACAAGTATTGGCTATTATTTGCGTAAATACAAGCTTGACGAACTACCACAATTGTTTAATGTGTTATTTGGCAGTATGAGTTTAGTTGGTCCGCGCCCCGAAGTACGTAAGTATGTGGATATGTATAATAAAGAACAACAAGCAGTTTTATCAATAAAGCCAGGTATTACGGATTATGCTTCTATTGAATTTATTAACGAAAACGAGTTATTGTCAAAATCTTTAAATCCTGAAGAAACGTATATTAAAGAAATAATGCCAGTAAAATTGGCATTAAACCTTAAGTATATTGAGCAACAAGGCTTTTTAGTGGATGTGGAAATTATTTTCAACACTCTACTAAAAATTGTGAAATAGTACCTTTTGTACCACTCTAATTTTTATATTTACACTATAATTTATATTTAACATGAAAAACCTTTCTTTAATCATTAATGGCGTTTTAGCAATTGCAGTCGCTATTTTATTTTATCAAGTACATAGCTTAAAAAGTGGCACAGTGTCTTCTTCTGAAGAGTCGACGGAAAAAGCAGAAGTGAAGCCAGTAGTATTGAGTAATACAACTTTAGCTGATTCAAAAATAGCCTATGTAAATACAGATAGTATTAATGAACACTATCAATATATTGCAGATTTTACCAAAGTTATCCGTAATAAAAAAGCAAGTTTAGAAGCTCAAATGCAAAGTATGACTGCTAAATTTCAGCAAGAATACGAAGCTTTTCAGCAATCGGCACAAGCAGGTGTAGCACCACAAGCGGAGTTACAAAAACAACAAGCTAGTTTAGAAAGGCAACAACAAGAGCTGTCTAACAAAGAATTGCAAATGCAAAACTTAGGCATTGAGTTAGAAGAAAAAAATATGGAATTAAATAAAAGTGTAAAAGATTATTTATTAAAAATTAATAACGGAAGATTTGATTATATTTTATCGTATTCGGACTTAATGCCAACTATTTTATTGACGAATCCTAAGTTAGATATCACACCTGAAGTATTGAAAGGAATTAATGATGAGTATAACGCTAAAAAGAAAAAGTAATCATGGAAGATAGAAAAGCTTTATTAAATAAAATTATGCATGTACATCATTTTCATGAAACCTTTCAAATTGGAAATGCAGATACTCCTACTTTAATTGATGAGCGTGATTATACATTACGTTACAATTTAATTAAAGAAGAAAATGAAGAGTATTTAGATGCTTGTAAAAATGGCGATATTGTTGAGATTGCAGATGCTTTAGGGGATCAATTATACATTTTATTTGGTACTGTTTTAAAACATGGATTACAACATAAAATAGAAGAAGTATTTGATGAAATTCAACGGAGTAACATGAGTAAGTTGGATGAACAAGGCCAGCCAATTTTTAGAGAAGACGGTAAAATCTTGAAAAGTAACTTGTATTTTCGTCCTAATATTAAAGAAATTTTAGAGAAGTAATTTTATGTTTACCATCGAACAGATTAAAGCGGCTCATTCCAACGTAAAGAGTGGAGCTGATTTTCCTCGATATATTCAAGACCTTATTGTTTTAGGAGTTACTAATTATGACACTTTTGTGTCAGATGGACATACGCTGTATGAAGGAAAAGATAATCATTCAGTGAAATCAGCCCCAAAGTACTCAACTTTAGTTGTAGCTGAAAAAAGTGATTCAGTAGCGTTTATTAATCTTCTTAATATTCATCAACAAGGTCAAACAGATTATATGACTTTTTGTAAACACGCAGCTGAAACAGGAGTTGAAAAATGGACAGTTGACACTACAGTTATGACTTGCACTTATTATGATAAAGCGGGTAATAATATATTGGAGGAAAAGATTCCTAGAGTTTAATAAGCGTCACCCTGTTTCGCCAAGGCTTTAGTTTCAGAGTCTCTGAGATGCTGATCTGATAGCTGGCGGATCAGCATGACTTTACAAAGTATAAATAATTCCCTCTAAATACCTTTTATTTTTTTCTGTATAAAATACTACAAAGTTGTTTTTCTCAAAAACGGCTTTATATTTTGGGTTTAAGTAAATACAATAAATCTTTCTAGGGTATTTTTGAACGCTTTTTTTGATATTAAAAATTACCTTTTCAAGTACCTCTTCTCCAAAAGGATTAAAAAAGTAAAAGACTTTGGCATCGTTTGGGATGGCATATTTAGTAGCATCTTCAAACAAAAAACTAATAGTACTTTGATCGTTTTTATTTTGATATACTGCTTTATTTGCATTAGCATCATCAATCAATTCTTTGGCAATATCAACGCCAACCAAATTAATAAAACCGCATTGTTCGGCTACAAAGAGCGCTCGTCCCTTGCCACAACCATAATCAATTAAAGGAAATTGTTTCGTCTCTTTTGGTAATTTTTCAAATATCGAAAATAAAATATAGTAGCTAGCTCCTTGGTAATGATGGTTTTGATCAGAATATTCTCCTGCAAGGGTTAATTTATTAAGGTTTACGATACTATGTGTATCAATGCCTAATTGTTTTTCAAACTTTCCTTCATAGCTTAAAAGCCTAAAAGTATTTATGAATCCCCTGTAATAAAGGGATCTGAAAAAGTAATAGATATATTGAAAAAATCTCACAGGCTCAAAAGTAAGACTTTAAAAGAATGTTCATTAGAAATCTTAGTATTCTTTACGAAAAAATCTTTGCGGCTTTGCGGTTAAGTCTAAAAATATGTACCTTCATACACACAAATTGTACTTATGCACATTGACCTAGAAGCTGAAAAGAAAGAAATTTTAAATCGTTACAAAAATTTAATTAAAGCCTCTAAACGTCGTTTAGAAAAAGGAGATAAGGAAATTATACGAAAAGCATTTGAAGTTTCGGTAGAGGCACATAAAGAAATGCGCCGTAAATCAGGCGAACCTTATATTTATCATCCAATTGCGGTGGCTCAAATTTGTGCCGAAGAAATTGGTTTAGGAACAACTTCTATTGTGTGTGCCTTATTGCACGATACCGTAGAAGATACAGATATGACCATTGATGATATCAAAGGTATGTTTGGTGAAAAAGTATCGCAAATTATTGATGGTTTAACCAAGATATCTGGTGTATTTGATCATACATCTTCTATTCAGGCAGAGAATTTTAGAAAAATGTTATTAACTCTTTCGGAAGATGTAAGAGTAATTTTAATTAAACTAGCCGATAGATTACACAATATGCGTACGCTTGATCACATGAAACGTGATAAACAAATGA
Source organism: Bacteroidia bacterium (assembly GCA_046594225.1). Taxonomy (GTDB): domain Bacteria; phylum Bacteroidota; class Bacteroidia; order B-17B0; family Aurantibacillaceae; genus UBA4416. The sequence goes on along the minus strand of JBKJPW010000186.1, from coordinate 8,941 downwards.
AGATTGCGGGCGAAACGCTTTATTTGTACGCACCTTTAGCCCATCGTTTGGGTTTAAATGCCATTAAATCCGAATTGGAAGATTTAGGATTAAAGTATACTAATGAAGATTGGTATAATCAGGTTGTACAGAAGTTAGAAGAAACAGAGAGCGTTCGTAAAAAGTTTATCAAAAACTTTATCGATCCATTAAATGATATTTTAAAAGAACAAGGCTTTAAGTTTAAAATTTTTGGGCGACCAAAATCTATTTATTCAATTTTTAATAAGATTAAAAACAAAGGCGTTCCTTTTGAAGAGATTTACGATTTATTTGCCATTCGTATTGTAATTGATACACCTTCAGAAAAAGAAAAAGCAGATTGCTGGAAAATTTATTCCATTATCACTGATTTTTATCATCCTAATCCAGATAGATTAAGAGATTGGATTTCTACTCCAAAATCTAATGGCTACGAAAGTTTGCATACAACTGTGATGGGGCCAGAAGGAAAATGGGTGGAGGTGCAAATTCGTACGGTTCGCATGGATGAGTTAGCCGAAATGGGATATGCAGCTCATTGGAAATACAAAGATGCAGCAGCAGAGAAGGAAAGTAATTTAGAGAATTGGTTACGCCGTATTCGTGAGATGTTGGATAATCCAGATCCAAATGCTTTAGAGTTTATTGATGACTTTAAATTAAATTTATTTGCTGATGAAATTTTTGTGTTTACTCCAAAAGGAGAAATGAAAAATTTGCCTACTACTGCTACGGCATTAGACTTTGCTTTTGAAATTCACACAAAGGTTGGAGAACAATGTATTGGCGCTAAAGTTAATCATAAATTGGTGCCATTAAGCTATCAGTTAAAAAGCGGGGATCAAGTAGAAATTTTAACATCCAGTAAGCAACACCCTAAAGAGGATTGGATTACTTATGTAGTAACGGCAAGAGCTAAATCAAAAATAAAAAGTGCCTTAAAGGAAAATAGACGTAAAGTTGCTGAGAGCGGAAAAGAAATATTAGAAAAGAAATTTTATAAATGTAAGTTAGATTATACAATACAAAATGTGAATGATTTTGTGTTGTTTTTAAAATTACCATCATCGGGCGAATTGTTTTATAGAACCGCTTTAGGTAATGTGGATGTAAAGGAAATTAAAGAGTTTGTAGAATTTAAAGCACACCCAGAACGATTTAAACCTAAGAAAAAAGAAAATAAAATTGAAGAATTAGTAACTACAGTGAGAGGAAGCTCTGACATGTTAGTGATTGGTGACGATATGCAAAAACTGGATTATGGATTATCTCCTTGTTGCAGTCCAATTCCGGGAGATGACGTGTTTGGTTTTGTGACGGTAAACGAAGGGATTAAGATCCATCGCGTTAATTGCCCTAATGCAGTTAAGCTATTGTCTAACTACGCTTATAGAGTAGTAAAAGCTAAATGGAATAACGATCATTTAATTTCTTTCTTGGCTGGTATTAAAATTAAAGGAACAGATGAAATGGGCTTGGTAAATAATATTACAAAAGTCATTTCAAGCCAATTAAATATTAATATGCGTTCTATTAGTTTTGATACGGAAGATGGTATCTTTGATGGAACAATTATGGTGTATGTACATGACGCTAAACATTTGAGCCATTTAATTGATAATTTAATGAAAGTAAAAGGAGTAACCAGTGTTACACGTATAGATAATAACTAATGGGAGATAAAATGACACAGGAAACCAAGGAAGCTGTTGAGAAAATTTTAACTGATTATTTGGAGAAAAATAAACATCGTAAAACATCTGAGCGTTTTGCTATTTTAAATGAAATTTACTCTCACGACGGGCATTTTGATATTGAAGGCTTATATGTGATGATGAAAAATAAAAAGTACCGTGTAAGCCGTGCGACATTGTATAATAACATTGAATTATTATTAGAAGCTGGTTTAGTTACCAAACATCAATTTGGTAAAAATTTAGCTCAATTTGAAAAAGCCTATAAATTTAAGCAGCACGACCATTTGATTTGCAGTGATTGCGAAAAAGTATTTGAGTTTTGCGACCCGCGTATTATGCAAATTCAAAAAATGGCCGAGGACATGCTCAATTTTGATGTTTTCCATCATTCTTTGAATTTCTTTGCTAAATGCCGTGGATTGAAAGAAAATGGTGTTTGTGAGCATAAAAAGGCGATTAGTAAATAAAAAAAATCAGGTCAGGCGAAAAGCTGGCTTATTATTTCGATTTTTTTGTTAAATTTAAACTAGAAAAAAATTACCAATTACAATACTATGGTTCTAGATTATAAAATAACTGAAGAAAATAATATTCAAATTCTGACTTTGAGTGGTGAACTGATAGATAAAAATCAAGCTACTGGTCTTATTAAGGAAATGGATGAGTTATTAGAATTAGATAAAAATAAATTAGTAATTGATTTATCTGATTTAAAATACATGAACAGTAGTGGTTTAAATGTATTGATTCAGCTACTTACAAAAACCCGTACTAGTGGAGGCGATAGTGTTATTTGCCATGTTAGCAAAAAAGTGAATGATTTATTAATCATTACTAAATTAAACACATTATTTAAAGTAGCAGATACTAAGGAAGATGCTATGAAGTTGTTGGCTTAAGCAAAAGCTATGTGCTGGCAAGCTTTGTAAACCATTTGAAATACATCTTCAAAACCTTGCTCGCCTCCAAAATAAGGATCGGGTACTTCTAAATTCAGTCCTGAATTTGAGGCATTTAATAATAAATCGACTTTTGCTTTATGTTCTTCTGATGTAGCTAAAGCTAATACATTAGCCATGTTGCTATTATCCATCACATAAATTTTGTCAAATTTTTCAAAGTCAGATACTTTAAACTGACGAGCACGTAATGGTTTTAAATCTACCTCATGTTTAGCTGCATTTTCGATGGTGCGTTTATCTGGTGCTTCATCAATATGATAGTTAGATGTACCTGCAGAGTCTACACGCATATTGATATTATTTTCTTTAATCAACTTTAACATAATGCCTTCTGCCAGAGGTGAACGACAAATATTGCCTAAACATACCATTAATACTTTTTGCATAATATTGAATTAAAAATTTAGTCACTTCGAGTAGCATTTGCCTGTTCTTTACAAATGCATATCGAGAAGTTCTCGATACAATTTTTTGTAAGAGGCAGTCAAAAAATCACTCGAACTGACAGTTAAACATTATCTTTCTGCGGGTACAAAAGAACTTTGCTCGGCGTAAAAAGCAATTTTTGTGAAAATAGCTACTACATGTTCTTTTAACATAGATTTTGCTTCGGAAGTGTATTTCAAAAATACCGTTTCGTTTAATACTGCATAAGTTAAAGAACTTAATCCGTAATTTTTTTCGAGTAAGTGTAGCATAAATTCTTCTCTATTCCCTTCAGGCATGCCACATAATGGTGCTACTACCTGAAAGATATATTGATTTTCTTGTTCCCACAAATCAACCATAATATCGAATTTCCCTTTTTTTAAATTCCATTGTCCTGGTTGTTCGCCACGAACTTCTTCTGGGTTTAGTCCTAAATCGGTGATGGCATCATCAACCAATTTGTAAAATGTTTCAATCATATTTAGTGTGCTAATTCGTTTAATTTCTCTGTAAAGAAAACCGCTTTTTGATTGGTATAGAATTTGTTTTTAAATTGACCTACCCATTGCACACCTTTAATTGCATTTGTTAAAAACACTTCATCCCCATCCGTTAATGTATGCACTGTAAGCGATTGTTCAAATGCTAATAATTTATGTTGTTTGGCAAGTTCTAATATTTGTTTACGCATAACACCATCTATACATCCATCGGTAATAGGAGAAGTATAAAGCGTTCCATTTTTCACAACAAAAATATTAGAATTAATTGATTCAATAATGTTACCATTGTCATTTACCAATAAACAATCATCTAACCGTAATGATGTTTTGGTAATCCCCGCCATTACATAGAGTAGGGCGCTACCAGTTTTAATACTTGAAATTTTATTAATAGGTTTTTTTATTTCAGCATAAATATCAACCCATAAACCTTTTTGATTAAGAGTATATCCTTTTTCTTCTATTAACTCACTTTCAATTAAAAAAGAAATGTCGTTTGTATCAGGTGTATAAAAGCCGCCTTCGTTTCTAAAAACGGTTAATCTAATACGCGCCTCTTTTTTAATTTCATTTTGTTCAATCAAATGAAGTATTAACTGCTCTATATTAGCGGATGTAAATTCAGCAGGCACATTCATTCGTAGCGTTGTCATGCTCAATTTAATGCGCTTTACATGGTCTGCTAAAAACATAATCTTTCCATTTGTAAAGCGAATGCTTTCAAATATTGAATCTCCATAACGAAATGCTCTATTAGAAAAACTAATAGCTGGTTCGTACATACTTACCAAATGTCCATTATATATACAATAGGAATCCTCCATTGCTTATAAAAATAATTAAATAAGCTGCACTATGCATCTATTGTTGAAAATTGTTGAAAAGAAGAGTGTTTTTCATACCCTTTTTGGAGGTTTTACGGATGATTTGTCGGAAGTTTAAATCGTATCCGTAAAGCTGTATTCATTTTTTTACCCAAAGGAATTTCAATATAATAAGTAATGAAAGAAGCGATACTGATAGAGATAGCTAAAGCAATACTTGATGTAATCCAAAAATTACTGATTACATATTTTTCTAATGCTGGAATTATACATTCGATGCTTATAAATTGATGAATGAGGTATAAGGCAAATGATATTTTACCTATAAATAAAGTAGGTTTAGAAACTATAAATTTGAGTTTATTATTTACAAATAAAATAAATAATAAAAAATATAAACCTAACATTGAACTGTATTCATAGTTAGAAATAGACATTGATATTTTTGGAATATTATCGTATAGAGAAGATTGAACAAAAAGACAAAGAATTAGAAGCGAATAATTTACATACCATTTGCCATCTTGATTCATAATTTTAAAGAAAATAATGCCAGCTAAAAACAGCGGGAAGTGTGTAAATAAATGAAACCAATAGATAAAATCCCAATTAAAATCAGGGTAAATTGTGTTCAAAAAAGCACTATAAATGCCAATAATAACAACAAGACCAATGCCTACATGTAAAATATATTTTATTTTTTTTGAGACAAATAAAATAAGCATGAAGATGTAAAATAACATTTCAATAATCATCGTCCAGTAAGGCCCGTCGATATCCCCTACTTTAAAATAATGTTGAAACATGCTAAGGTTTACTAAATATTTATAGAAAGATAAATGAGTTGGATTAGTTGAAGTATAGAATATCAATAAAAGTTGCAGTAAAGCGGTTATTGTTACGCATGTCCAATAGGTTGGATATAGTCGTGTAAAACGATTAACAAAAAACTCAAGACCAGAAGATACTTTTTGAATACTTAAAAAAATAACAAAGCCACTAATGATAAAAAATAAATCAACTCCTGTAATCCCTAATTTAAAACCTAAATTGGCTTCGGGCTTACCCATGCTATAGTGAAAGAACACTACAAATAGTGCAGCAATTCCCCTAAGAGCATCTAGTTCTTTTATTCGTGGCGACATGTACTTAAAATTTTGATTGTGCCATACTCAATAAATTATTAACCCATTTAATTGGAGAAATATTTTTGGATAATTCGTTTGAATACATGCTCATGGCTTGTAATTCAGTCTCCGAAGCATTTACTATTTTTTTAAGACTTGATTTAATGTCGGTGATATTTTGGGCTTTAAACTCAAAACCATTTTTACCTTCCTCTAAAAATTGTTCTTTAGCTCCTACCGCATTACTTAATAATAAAGGAAAGCCTGAAGCTGCAAATTCATGAACCACAACACCCCAGGGCTCAAAACGACTTGGTAAAATAAATACACCTGTTTGAGATGTATAGTTTGCAATATCTTTAGGTTGTACAAAGCCAAAGTGTTTTATTTTTGGATGATTAATGGGTTCAATATCTCCAATGCCAAGGCACCATAGTTCCCATTCGTTTGGCTGTTCGGTTTGTAACTCAACAAAGGCTTGCCACAATTCATTAATGCCTTTAAACTCATAATATCTACCAACGTATAAAAAACGTTTAGGGAAATGATGTTGTTTTTCTACTTTTTGCGATTGGTAAATAGTTTCGAAATGAGTTAAATCGCAGCTATAAAAATTGGTTTGAATATTTTTTTCTTTAAAACCTAAATTCAAAACATATTGTTTTTGTATTTGTCCAGGAACCCAAGCGTTAGAGAAAATATTTAATAAAGTAAAGCGACTAATAATGGTTGCTAGACGCTGCTTTAAACTGCCATTCCAATGCGTATCACAGGTCATGATTGTTGGAATTTTCTTGAAATAGTTTTTGGTAATTTTCAAATACTCTTTATCAATCCATCCACTACAAACAATAACATCTGGATTTATAGATTGCACTAATTGTTTTAATTGCTCGTTAGTATAATCTGCTTTAGAATAAATATGTAGTTGTTGGTTTTCTTGAAATTGAAAAGGAGCTTCTTTATTTATAGGCCAGCGAATAATATGTACTTCGCCATGTTTACTAAGTTCTTTGCAGCAAGCTAAAAAGTATTCAGCAATTTCGGTATATAAAAAAACAAAAGTCATAGATTACTCTAATGTACTAAATAAAAAAAATCCACCAACCAAAAAGGAAGATGGATTTTAAATTATTAATTAAAAAGATTACGCTTTTTTAGAGTAACGAGTTTTAAATTTATCGATACGACCAGCTGTATCCACTAATACTTGTTTACCAGTATAGAATGGGTGAGAAGTCATAGAAATATCTAATTTTACTAATGGATATTCAACTCCATCTTCGTGAACGATAACATCTTTAGTATCTGAACAAGATTTAGTTAAAAAAGTGTAACCGTTAGACATATCTTTAAACACGGTTAATCTGTAATTTTCTGGGTGAATTTCTGCTTTCATGAGATTTTATTTAATTTTTTAATTGCCTCATGGTATAACAAAATTTGAGATTATTGTTATGGTATAGGCAATTTTGTTATTTCATTATTATAATTCTATTGTTTATTTCAAAAAATTTGGAACGCAAAGATAGTAATATTCTTTAAATTCCAAGTATTTTTCTCGAAAATATAATATAATTCTTAATTTTTCGTTATTATTTATAAATTTGCTCTATGACTCGGATTATTGCTTTCATAATCATAACTATTTGTTTATCAGTTAGTTTTATGTCTTGTAAAAAAGATAAATTCCTAACAGACCCTTCGGCAACCGTGGCATTTTCTCAAGATTCTATTTTATTTGATACCGTATTTACAACTATTGGCTCTACCACAAGAAATATTAGAGTCATTAATAAACATAAACAAAAAATCAATATTTCCTCCATTCGTTTAGAAAAAGGAGCTTCGTCTAACTTCTTTTTAAATGTAGATGGCACACCCGGCAGATTGGTAGAAGATGTGGAAATTTTGGCAAATGACAGTATTTATATTTTCGTACAAGTAAATGTTAATCCAACGAGTGTATTAAGTCCGTTAATTATTCAGGATAAAATTCTATTTGATGTGAATGGAAACCAGCAAAGTGTTGAATTAGAAGCTTGGGGACAAGACGCTCATTACCATTTTCCAACAACAGCTATACAATATAAAAATGGTTATTTACCCTATTCAACAGTGTCAGCTGGCACAAATACAACGGTTGTTTGGGGAGGAGGAACTGGAACATCCGACAATAAACCACATGTTGTTTATGGTTGGTTAGTGGTGGATTCTACCCAAAAATTGGTAATTAATGCAGGTGTTAAAGTTTATTTTCATCAAAATGCCGGTTTATGGGTTTATAGATATGGTACTTTGCAGGTTAACGGAACTCTTGGAAATGAAGTTGTTTTTCAGGGAGATAGGCGAGAGGCTGATTATGCTGATTTACCAGGACAATGGGACAGAATATGGATAAATGAAGGACACACGGATAATTATATCAATTATGCTATTATTAAAAATAATTTTATTGGTATTCAGGCAAGTTTTTTAACGGACCCCAATCCTCCTAACAAACTAAAAATCACCAATACGATTATCAAAAACTGTTCAAAATGGGGGTTATATAGCCAATATTTTAATATTTGGAGTGGAAATAATGTAATTGCTAATTGTAAAGAATATTGTGCGGCTTTAACTTTAGGTGGTAATTACACATTTTTACATACCACTTTTGCTAATTATTATAATCAAGAAGGAGGAAGAGGAGGGCAGCCATGTGTGCATATAGATAATTTTGACGGAACATATTCTTGGCCATTTAGTGATAGTCTTTTCTTTGCTAACTCAATTATTGACGGAAGTCAAGGTAATGAATTTGAAATGGATATTAGGCCTAATACAATTAATCCTAGTCCAATTTGTAAAATTAGTAACTGTTTAATTAAAGGCTCAATTCCAACAAATACATTGGTGTCAAATACAAATAATGTGTTTAATGGTGATGCAAGTTTTATTTCTCCTTCAACATATGACTTTAAGATAGGACCAACATCAGCGGCTAAAGGTATTGGAGATCAAAATGTAATTGCTCCTTATCTTACTATTTTGGGAGCTGATTTATCAGGAGGTTCTCGCTTAAGTCCTCCAATTTCAGCGGGAGCATATCAATAATAGCGATTTTTGTCACTTCGAGCACGACAAAAGTTCAGTGAACTTTTGAGCGAGGTTGAGTGCGGTAGAAGCGTTCTAAAGTTATTCTTATAGTTCTCGCCGCCGCTCGAACTAGCACACAGCACATTTTAAAAAAACTACATTCTCTCAGGAACATCAATGCCTAAGCACAACATGCCATTTTTAATAATACTAGCTGTTGTATCAATTAATTTAATTCTAAATTCCTTAATGGTTTTGTTTTCTTCTTTTAAAACAGGACACTCATTATAAAACTGA
>JBKJPW010000171.1:0-12493 GCA_046594225.1 Bacteroidia bacterium | reverse complement strand
ATTGATTTGGACGAATTTTTTTCTGAAACTATTCCTTTAAATTTTATTCCATGTAACCCAAATGTATTTTACAGAAAGCTGGTTGAAACATCTTCCGTTGCTGAACATTTAGAAGGTATCAATTTCAAAACCCTCGAAACAAAAAAATACGATAGCGAAGAATCTGTTTATTCAAATTTAAAAATTCAGTATTGCGAACCCGAATTACGAGAAGGGTTGTATGAAATAGAAAAAGCAAAAAATAATCAGCTTCCAACATTAGTTGAATATACTGACTTAAAAGGTATTCTTCATAATCACTCCACTTATAGTGATGGAATGAATACTTTAGAGGAAATGGCAAAGTATTGTAAAGAATTAGGTTATCAATATTTAGGAATTTGCGATCACTCCAAAACAGCTGTATATGCCGAAGGTTTAAAAGTAGAAACCGTTTTATTGCAACAACAAGAAATAGAAAAATTAAACAAGCAATTATTTCCTTTCAAAATCTTTAAAGGTATTGAAAGTGATATTTTAGGAAACGGTGATTTAGATTACGAAGAGGATATATTAAAAACGTTTGATTTTATTGTAGCCTCTGTTCATTCAAATTTAAAAATGGACGAAGAAAAAGCAAATGCTCGTTTAATTAAAGCTATTGAAAACCCTTACACTACTATTTTAGGTCACCCAACCGGTCGTTTGTTACTTGGACGACCAGGCTATCCAATTGATCATAGAAAAATAATTGATGCCTGTGCCGCTAATAAAGTAGTCATCGAATTAAATGCTCATCCGTACAGATTAGATATTGATTGGCGTTGGATACCGTATTGTTTAGAAAAAGGGGTAATGATTTCTATCAATCCTGATGCTCATCAACTAAAGGGCTACCATGATATGCGTTATGGAACTTATGTTGCTCGCAAAGGGCTTTTAACAAAAGATAACTGTTTAAATGCAATGGATTTAAATACATTTGAAAATTATCTATCTACAAAAAAATAATTATTTAGGTTTTAAACTTACAGTTGTTCTATTGTTTGTTTATAGCATTTCTTTTTCTCAAACAGATAGTTGTGCGTTTTTTGGCAACAAACCTATCTTCCCATATTATCGTTTTCCCCCAAGTAATGGCAAAGATTTTTATACCATAAAAAAAGAATTTAATAAAGCTATTACTGCTACAACAAATTTTAATGGAATTATTACTGTTAACTTTTACATCAATTACAAAGGCGAAACTAATTTTTATAATACTCAAATCTGCGATGCAAATTATATGTCATTAAGTATCACCAAAGATATTGAAGAACTATGTTCACAGATATTACAAGCTGTAAAACTAACATCACCTTGGAAGCCAGCCATTGATGATAAAAAAGAAACAGTAAACACACGTAAATTCTATTCATTCAGATTTAATAACGGCACACTCATTGAAATACTTCCTAAATAGTTGTTTGCTTGTATGTATACTTAGTGCCTTTCAATCGAAAGCGCAAAATGACACTTTGACTCTAGCGTATAAATTAGAACGTTGTACAAAAGAATGTAATGCTAAAGATGTTTTAGAGTTTTTAGAAAAAAATAAATACACAAGAGAACAGATTCTTGATATGGGGACCTATATCTCTTATCATGGCAATGATAAATGTGCCAATGAATTGATGAATCTATGCATTGCCAAACACGATAGCACCACAGCGGGAAATTGGCATACCTACTCTGTTCAAAATACCAAACATGGTAATTATGCAGAAGCCATTCAAGCACTCGAAAAAAGTTTAGCGATCAATGCTAAAGAAATGGAAGGCTATTATGGTTGGGTTCTACTATATTATTATAGAGATTATGAAAAGGCTTTAAAACACTTAAATCACTATGACGATTTAACGCCACAAGATGTGGATGCACCTGTTGGAGAAAATATTCATTTCTTAAAAGGACTATGCTATTATCAAATGAACCAATATCAAAATGCCATCAAAAAATTTGAAGTAAACGAAAAATTTGAGGTGAGTCATTTCGGGCAAAAAAACTGTAATACGTATATTTATTTTTATATAGCTCGCTGCTACGAAAAATTAAATGATTTTAAAAAAGCGGAGGCTGATTATAAAAAAGCTATCAAGCAATCTAAATTTCCGATTGAAGCAAATTTTTATTTAGGTTTACTTTATAAACAGTTAAATAAAATAGAACTCAGTAAAAAACACATTGAGAAATCTTTGAAAGATATTAAACTAGGATATAAACAACAGGATATTTATGTAGAATTGTTTGAGGAAGTCTATCAAACTCAAATTGAGGAAGCGTTAAAGCAATAATTCAACTACCTTTAAAACACTAATTATACAACTATGACTAACTATTTAATTTGCGATAACTGTCAACATAAAAACACGGTTAATTCAGAACGTATTGTGTTTTGCAAGAAATGTGACAAAAAAATACACAATAATTATTTAGACTGGAAAAAAACAAAGTTTGATTCCTCTTTTGAAACTTATGTAGGAGAATTAAATGAATTCAATGAAACTGTTCCTGAAAAAACAATACTAAAAGACCCAATTCAAAAAAAGAAGCCCCTTTTTAAATCATCCATTTCTTCTCCATCAAAAGACTCTATTATTTTTATTACTACAGTTTTTGTTCTAATGTTGATAGCGGCTTTTATTATGAATAGTAATGAAGATATTCCAACAACGATAGGTAGAAAAACAGCTTATAATGCAAGCCCAACAACCCATTACTTAAACGAAGTAAAATGGGGAACCTATCCCATTACACAAACACTTTCTATATCTGTCCCATTTCAATTAAAAGAATCTGCATCTGTTTTACCGTCATACATGGAAAACTATATTGGTAATCATAAAAGCTCTAAAGCCGAATCTTCTAATTCTTTTTCTGTAACTATCGAAAAAATGGACTTTGATCCGAACTATAAAATACAAAATTCCGATTTTGTTTCTGTAAATGATAATTATATGAAAAGTCCCGGAGTTTCTATTTTAAAAGAAGAGGGATTACATACCATGATTAAAGGCTACAAAACCTATGTAGAACATGGCAGTTACTTCAAAGATGGCAATGAATACCTTTATGAAAACTATTCCTTAACAAAAGGCAATGAGGGGGTGAAAATTATTTTAAGTTATTTAAGGCATGATGCATTATTGTGCAAATATGCTGATATTGTAACTCAAAGTTTATTAAAGAATAAAACTGTTATTTAATCCATGCCCATTCTCAATTCAATAGCATCATGGCTCATGAAAAAGCGCATGCACCAAATTGAGCTTTTTATGAAATATCCGCATGATGTGCAAGATGAGTGGTTGCATGAATTGTTGATTTCCGCAAAGGACACAGAGTTTGGGAAAAAGCACAATTTTAAATCGATTACAAACTACGAGCAGTTTAAGCAACAAATTCCCACACAAGATTACGAAACATTAAAGCCCTACATTGAACGGACGCGAAGAGGCGAACAGAATTTATTATGGAACACGGATATTAAATGGTTTGCAAAAAGTAGTGGTACAACCGATAAAAGTAAATTCATACCGGTTAGTAAAGAATTTTTAAATGGTTGCCATTATAATGGTGGCCGAGATATGATTACGTTTCAATGTGTGAATAATACTGATACAAAATTATTTACTGGAAAAAATTTAGCATTAGGTGGTAGTTTTAAAACAGATCATTTTGGTGATTACAATTCGTTTCACGGAGATGTAAGTGCCATCATTATTCAAAACTTACCAATGTGGGCCGAATATTTTAGAGCTCCAGATGTAAATATTGCTTTGATGGATAATTGGGAAGATAAATTAGAGAAAATGGCTACTTCAATGGCTGATGAAAACGTTACTAGTTTAGCAGGTGTTCCTAGTTGGATGTTAGTTTTAATCAAACGCATTTTAGAATTAAAAAAAGTTGATAATTTAAAAGATGTTTGGCCTAATTTGGAAGTTTATTTCCATGGTGGCGTTAGTTTTACACCATATAGAGAATTGTTTGATCAATTATTTAATAACAACAAAGTTGCATTTATGCAATTGTATAGTGCCTCAGAAGGATTTTTTGGAATACAAGATGAACGCGTAAGCAATGAAATGTTATTAATGTTGGATTATGGGATTTACTACGAATTTATTCCCGTATCTGAGTTACAAAAAGAAAATCCTCGTACCTATAATTTATCTGAAGTACAAAAAGATAAAGATTATGCCATGTTAATTACCACCAATGCTGGATTATGGAGATACCAGGTGGGTGATACTATTCGTTTTACAAATTTAAGTCCTTACCGTTTTATTATTACAGGTCGTACCAAACAATATATCAATGTATTTGGTGAGGAGTTAATGATTCACAATGCAGAACTAGCTTTAAAAACTGCTTGTGAAAAAACAAAAGCTCACATTGTTGATTTTACTGTTGCACCAATTTTTATGAATGAAAATACAGGTGCACATGAATGGTTAATTGAATTTGAACAAGAACCAACTAATTTAGATTTTTTTAAAAGTGTATTAGACGACACATTAAAACAAATTAATAGCGATTATGAAGCTAAGCGTTTCAATAATTACATCCTTCAACTTCCTGTTATCAAAGTATTACCCAAAGGTGCATTTTACAATTGGCTAAAAATTAATAACCGATTAGGTGGTCAATTTAAAGTGCCTCGCTTAAGCAATGATCGGAAAATTTTAGAAGACGTATTAAAGAGTTTGAATCCTTAATAAAATATATTGGGACTAGTATGTCCATTTAAAAATAATTTTGCTTTTTTTATTTTTTGATTAGGTCGATATAAGTATTGATTTCCTGCCGTATCAATCATTGGCATATGATAGTTTTTAGGTAACACATCATGCAAAGCTTTATTTTGTAGGGTATTTCTAATTTGCTCAGCATCCATTCCCGCATTAGCTTGTAAATATTGTCCGTATTCATTTGCCCATTTTACTTGAGCGCTTAATAAACCGTGAGATAAATTTTGATATAAGCCACCTTCCGTATTAATGTATCCATGCCCTGGAAACAAAGAATCATTATTGACTGTATTTCCTAATTGACCCGTCCACATAGTAGCGTTTACTGCATATTGAAAATTTGTTGTTTGATATTGAATTAACATAGCGCCTGTTCTAAATCTATCTAAGATGGGTTTAGCTAGGATATCATTTTCAGATATGATAGAAAAGTGATTAAACTGAAACGCTAAAATACCAGTAACCTGTGATGTTTTTATTTTATTTAAATAAAAATTATAGCTGTATGCTACTGAATTTTTATAACCAGTTTGGTTACTAATAGAACTCATAAATAAGTTCTTGTCGTTAGTTTTAGTTCCGTATCCTATACAAAATCCCAAGGCTGCATTAAACTCTGTGTGCTCACCTCTAGGCCCAAGATTTCTAAAATTATCATACACTCTAAACGACGCATTTATTTGCGCAAAATCATACGCTCCATAACCTTGAACAACAATTCCAAAGCGCTGAAAATGGGTTCCGATAGCACTCACAAAACCAACATTAAAGCCAAAATGCTTTTCTAATTGTAATTGCGAAAACATACTAGAATAAAATCCTATAATAAATAAAAATATGACTGTTCTAAATTTCATTTAAAATTAAATATTATCGTAATCCATTAACTATTATATATTCAACCCTTGTAGGGTTGTAAAAAAATTATATTCATATTTGGCTATTCATACTAGACTAATCGTAGTCTTCATTGTCCTGTAGGGACAACATATCGGTAAAAAACAATGCAAATAAATCTAAGTCCCAGAGGGACGAAATATCAAATTTTAATGTTACTAAATAAATTCACGATGTATCATATATCGTCCCTATGGGACTCATGTTATTATCAATACTACATATACTGCCAATATTAAATCCCTAAAGGGATTATAATTTTACGAAGCTATATGTTTTAGAACCTCATTCTTCAATGTATCAATATCAACAGTTACTCCGCTTGTAATAATGTCTGACTCACTATAAAAAGACTCTCGCACTTTCAATAAGTTTTCGATATATAATAACATTTCTTCATCCTGTTTGTCTTTAATTAAAGGCCTATCTTTTTTAGCATTAAATAATCTAGTAAATAAAGATTCCGCATCCATTTTCAAATAAATTAATTTACCACTTGCTTTCATTAATTTCAAATTATCATTAAAACAAGGCGTTCCGCCACCTGTTGCAATTAATGCTTTTAAATTATCATTAATGCACTCTTGCAAAGCTTTCGTTTCAATTTTTCTAAATTCTTCTTCGCCTATCTCTTGAAATAAATCCGTAATTGTTTTATCATATTGATCAGAAATATAATCATCTAAATCAATAAAATAATACCCCATTTCTTTCGCCAATTTTTTCCCTTGAGTTGTTTTACCACAACCCATAAATCCACATATAAATAATAATTTCTTTTCTTCCATGTTTCTGTTACTTTACTTTCTTCTACCTTGGCTTCGAGAGCCTCAGCCAGCGGCATAGGAAATATTTATTTTATTATATTCATCAGTCTAATTACCTTTTCTATATCCTCTGGTGTGTCAATACAATGACTATCAAAATCCGTCACCACACATTTTACTTTAAAGCCATTTTCTAACCAACGCAATTGCTCCAATGATTCAGCATTTTCTAATGACGAAGGTTGAAGTTTAGTAATTTGCTCTAACGCATCTGTTCTATAAGCATACATCCCCACATGTCTATAATAGTTATAATGCTTATGCCATTCTTCTTGTGGCTTGCCTTTAATATATGGAATAACCATTCTACTAAAATATAAGGCTTCCATATCTTTATTTAAAGTAATTTTTACTTCGCCTATATCAAATAATACCTCATGCGAATCCACAGGAATCATCAAAGTAGCTAATTCAGTAGTGCCCGTGCACACTTCACATAGCAAATCAATTTGTGTAGGGTCAATAAAAGGTTCATCGCCCTGTATATTGATTACATACTCAAAATCATCATCCATTTTTTGAAAAGCCTCAAAACATCTATCCGTACCGCTTGGATGATTTTCTTTTGTATAAACTGCTTTACCTCCAAAAGACTCTACATGTTTATATATACGCTCATCATCTGTAGCAACAACAACATCGGTTAGTAACGCTGATTTAGTAGCTTGTTCATACACACGTTGAATCATGCTTTTGCCTAAAATATCAATTAATGGTTTTCCAGGAAAACGACTAGAGGCATAGCGTGCGGGAATTATTCCTAAAATGGGGTTCATATAATATGTGTTAAAAATTTCCACTAAATTACGAAAATCCGCAAACAATGTTTGTAATATCTTAAGCGAAGCTTATCTTCGTAAACATGTATAAATACGTTTTTGTTATATTAATAATGATTTCTGTCAATGCTTTTTCACAGCATTCGAAGAAATACGTGAAGCGTCATCTAGCAGATAGTCCTAAAGAAGTTTCTCACGAACATTTTAAAGATTTTAAGCTGATTACCGACATGCTCGATTCGGCAAAAAAAGTTACGTCTTTGCGTTATAACATGAAATCGATAGAACGTATTGAAAGTGGATATGCAACTGCTAGCACTATTGTAAAATTACAATGTCACCCTAGAAAATCTTACTTTGTAAATACTCAAAATAAATTAGAAGTACTTTATAATGAAGGCGAATTAGGTGGCAAAGCACTGGTTAAACCTCATGTATTTCCATATTTTACAATGAGTTTAGATCCTAGAGGCAACTTAATGCGAAAAAATCAACACTTTACCATATTAGATATTGGTTTTGATTTTGCCGCTAGAACCATTGCTGTAGCTCTTAGTAAAGAAAAAGATCAGATTGCTAAACATTTAACCTATGTAGGAAAAGTAGAAAAAAACAAAATGAATTGTCATTTATTGATTTACGAAAACCTTGATTTTTCTTATCGTGATTATATTGTTCAAAATAAAGAAACCGTTTCGAGCATTGCAGGAAAATTAACAGTAAATGATTACATGGTGCGTTGTAAAAATAAATTATATGATGATTATGGTTATTTAAAAGAAGGTTCAATGATTAAAATTCCTACATTTTATTGTAAGAAAGCCGTGTTTTATGTCGATGAAAAAACAATGCTACCAATCAGTGTAAGTATTTATGATGAATCAGGTTTATTTGAAAGTTATGACTTTTACAATTTAGAAATTAATAAACCTATTCCGGCAGCTGAGTTTAAAAGAGATTACAAAGGTTATGGGTTTTAAATAGAACTTGTCAGAATAATGTTTGAGTATCTTTCAGTTGGAGAGAAGTCGACAAGCGTTCTAACGCTAAATACCTTGTTCTCGACTACGCTCGAACTGACAAAAAAATTCTCTAATAACTCATTCCTAAATTAAAAAACACAAAGCTCCACATATCAGCAAATTCTGCAATTTGTTTATCCGTTGGTTTTCCTGCTCCATGCCCTGCATTTACATCAATTCTTATTAAAGTTGGATTTGCGCCTGTATTTACTTTTTGCAAAGTAGCCGCAAACTTAAATGAATGCGCTGGCACTACTCTATCATCATGATCTCCTGTTAAAACTAATGTAGCTGGATAGTTTGCTTTTTTAAGATTATGTAAGGGTGAGTATTTATATAAACATTCAAACTCTTCTTTGCTTTCACTATTTCCATAATCTACGCTCCAAGCTCTCCCAATCGTAAATAAATGAAATCTCAACATATCTAACACGCCTACTGTTGGTATAGCAACTTTTGCAATATCAGGACGCTGAGTTATTACTGCTCCAATTAATAAACCACCATTGCTACGACCATGTATGGCTAATTTTTTGTGAGAAGTATATTTATTTTCCACTAAATAATCGCAAGCCGAAATAAAATCATCAAATACATTTTGTTTTTTACATTTCGTTCCGTTTAAGTGCCACTCTTCACCATATTCTCCACCACCGCGTAAATTAGGTACGCAATATATGCCGCCTGCTTCTAAAAATACCGCTCTATCAATTCTAAACTCGGGAGTGTACGAAATATTAAAGCCACCATAACCAAATACAAAACAAGGATTATTGCCATTTAATGTGATTCCTTTTTTATGTGTAATAAACATCGACACATTAGTGCCATCTTTACTTTTATAAAACACTTGTTTAGTTTCATAATCACTAGAATTAAAGGGTGTATTTGGCTTAAAGATCCTTCTACTCATACCAGCTCTTGAGTCATAAAAATAAATTTCTTCCGGGCTTGTATATGATACTGTATTATATAAGGCAAAATTTTCTTCGCGGGAAGAGAAAATACCATTTACTTTACAAATACCTGGTAAAGAAATTTCTTTCTCAACCTTACCAGTAACGGCATGTAAATACAATTTAGAAGACACATTTTTTAAATAATTTGAAATAATTTTATTTCCACAAAACGATACGCCTTCTAATAAATCTTTTTGTTCTGCTAACACATCTTCCCAGCTATCTTGTGTTGGGTTATTTAAACTCACCTTTACTAATCGATAACGAGGCGCTTTATAATTTGTAAATACATAAAACTGATTTCCAATATTCTCTACTATCGCATACTCGTTATCAAAATTTGATACAATAGGAATAAATTTATTTTGAGTATTAGATAAATCTTTAATCATCATACTTTGTCCACTAGTGCTTTCACTGCCATAAATCACTAAATAATTTTCGTCGTGCGTTACTTGTGCTGAAAAATTTCTGTTAGCATGTATTTTATCTTCATGCACTAATTCATCTTCGCTTTGATTTTTACCCAAGGTGTGATAATACACTTTATGAAATTCATTTTTTTGCGTAAATGCCTTATCACCAATAGGCGCATCGTATCTACTGTAATAAAAACCATTGCCTTTCCATGAAATATCAGAAAACTTAACCCATTGAATTACATCCTTTAAATCTTCTTTGGTAGCAATATTTTTGACATGAATTTCTACCCAATCACTACCTGCTTTAGAAATACCATAAGCTAAATATGTTCCATCTTTACTTATAGAAGTTCCACTTAAAGATGTTGTGCCGTCATTTGATAAACTATTGGGATCTAAAACTACTGTTGGCACATCTAATAAAGAAGTTTGAGAATAAAATACGGATTGATTTTGCAAACCATTATTTCTAAAAGAGAAAAATAGTTTTCCCTTTTTAAAAATTGTACTCATTTTCTCATAATTCCATAAAGTGGTTAATCGTTCCTTTACTTTTTCTCTGTATGTAATTTGAGATAAATACCCATTTGTGGTTTTATTTTCACTTTCCACCCAAGCTTTGGTTTCAGTTGAATTATCATCTTCTAGCCAACGGTAAGGGTCTTCTACTTTAACCCCATGGTAATCATCGGTTTGCTTTACGGTTTTAGTTTCAGGGTAAATCATTTGACTGTATGTATTTAAACATAAAATTGTGAATAGAAGACTTAATAAAAGTGCTTTTGATACTTGCATAGTCGTTACTTTTGATAGTATAAATGAAATCAGGCTTAAACAAATATACCAAAGAAGTAGAAGATACCCTACACCGTTTATCATTAAAAATTGATAATGAAAAAGCCGCAAAATTAAAGAAATATATAGGCACAAATATGAACGTGCTTGGCATGGTAAAAAAAGCACAAGTAGAGGTTCACAAAAAAGGCTTTAGTTTTTATTCCGAACAAAAAGAACAAACATTTTTGGTGTATCATGATGTTTATAATCAAAGTAGTTTATTTGAAGCAAAAAATTTAGCGTTCATTTTTTTAGATAAGCATCATAAACTTATTCCATTAAAAACTCAATTAAAATTATTACCTCAATGGGTAAAACAAGTTGATAATTGGGCACATTCGGATGGCTTATCAAAATTTATTAGCCGATTAATTGAAGATAAAAGTACTCAGCAAGAAATGTTGAGCATTATTAGAAAATGGAATTCCTCTAAAAATTTGTGGGAACGTCGTCAGTCTTTAGTGGCCTTATATTATTACGCCCGAACAAAAAAAGACCATGTGAGTTTTGAATTAACTCAACAACTCATTTTACCTTTAATAAACGATAAAGAATATTTTGTGCAAAAGGCTGTGGGCTGGACATTAAGAGAAAGTTACAATGTCTATCCAAAACAAACCTATCAATTAATTGAAGAAAACATTAAAAACATAAGCCCCGTGGCTTTTACTACTTGTTTAGAAAAAATGATGGAAAAACAGAAAATAATATTAAAATTAAAGAGGAAGAAGTGAAAAATGAGATTTACGAAGTACGAATTAAAAAATAAGATGTATAAATTTTTATGTTCTTTTATGACTTATATGGTTCAAAATAAAAATGAAATTTAAACTAATATACTTATTCCTCATAATTGCTCTTATAACTCAGGCTCAAACAAAAATGACGCCCGAAGATTATATCAATGCTTTTAAAGATGATGCCGTTAAAGAAATGCACTTACATAAAGTGCCAGCTTGCATTACATTGGCGCAAGGCATGTTAGAAAGTGGTAATGGTAATAGTGCCTTATGCAGAAATGCTAATAATCACTTCGGTATAAAATGTCATAAAGAATGGGGAGGCGAAACTTACACCATGGATGACGACTCTGCGGGAGAATGTTTTAGAAAATATGATAATGCTTTAGATTCTTATAGCGATCATGGTATGTTTTTATTTTCACGCTCTCGCTATGCGCCATTATTTGAATTATCCATCAATGACTATAAAGGTTGGTGTTATGGTTTAAAAAAAGCGGGTTATGCAACCGACCCACGGTATCCCGAAAGATTGATTGACTTGATTGAGCGTTATAAACTACAAGACCTCAACGCTATTGCAATAGAAAATACACCAAAACAAGGAGTATCCTCCCCCACTCCTTTAAAATCTGATTTAGCATTAAGAGAAGTGTATCGTTTTAATCATATCCGTTTTATAATTGCAAAAGACAATGACTCCTTTTATAAAATTGCTCATGATTTTAATATTGAGCTAGAAGAAATTCTGGAATTTAATGATCTTACCAAATCGGACAAGTTACAATACGGACAAAAAATATACATCGAAAAAAAACGCCGTAGAGCTTTAGAACCATACCACGTCGTACAAAAAAACGAAACCTTAAAGTCTATCTCTCAATTACACGGCATACGCTTAAGTTCTCTTTGCAAAAAAAATAGACTCAAAGTGGAGGATAAGTTAAAAATTGGTGATGTATTATATTTGAGACAAAAGAAGAATTTACCTAAGTAGGTTTCTAATTAACTAGCTAGGACATATAAGATTAATTGAAAATCTCAAAGAGGTCAAAATAACATCAATAAAAAAGCCCTCAATTATTTCTAAAAGAGGGCTTTAAATTTACAGTTAATTAAAAATTACTCTTTAATAATACGTTTTGATACTTGTTTACCTTCAGATAAAATTCTTACAGTATAAATACCTTTCGCTAAAGAATCAATCTTAATAGTAGTTTGTACGTTTACTACTTTTT
>JBKJPW010000163.1:0-52679 GCA_046594225.1 Bacteroidia bacterium | reverse complement strand
TGAAAAACATTTTGAAATGTATAGCAAGTATATACCATATAACCTCCACATGTATGAACTACGCCTTTTGGTTTGCCTGTAGAGCCAGAAGTGTAAAGAATAAATAAGACATCTTCACTATCCATTAATTCAGGCACAAAAGTACTCGAACTGTTAGGAACAAGCTCTTGCCAAATTAAATCTCTTCCTTCTTGTAATGTTATGGGTGTATTAGTGTGTTTATATACCAACACATTTTTTACACTTGAGCATACTTCTAACGCTTCGTCTACTACAGCCTTAATAGGAATGCCTTTTACGCCACGATACGCTCCGTCAGTCGTTAATACTACTTTACAATCACTATCTTGTATCCTGCCCGCTAAAGCAGATGCCGAAAAGCCAGCAAAAACAACCGAATGAATAGCTCCTATTCGGGCGCAAGCCAACATAGCAAATACTGCTTCAGGAAGCATAGGCATATAAATACAAACGCGGTCTCCTTTTTTAATCCCTAATGATTTTAATGTATTTGCTACCTTACAGACTTCATCGTGTAAGTTTTGATACGTAATAATTCTATGTTCTGCATCCACCGAATTTGGTTCCCAAATAAATGCTGTTTTATTTGCCTTTGTCGGAAGATGTCTGTCAATGGCATTTTCGGTAATGTTAAACTTTCCATTCAGAAACCATTTTACATCTGGGCTTTCAAAGTTCCAATCCAGTGTTTTTGTCCAAGGTTGTTTCCAGGTAAATTGATTGGCTATTTCATCCCAAAAAGCTTCTGGGTTATCTACTGATTTTTGATACTCTTTTTTGTATTCATCAAATGTTGTTATCATAATCAAATTCTTTTAGTTCTATATTTTAATCCCCATAATTAATACATCATCTACTTGCTCATGATGGCTTTTCCAATCGTCAAAAGCTTTCTCCAAAATTTCACGTTGTTCATTCACCTCTTTATCAGCAATGGAACAAAATAAGTTTTCGAGTGGTTTATACTTAAATTTTTTGCCTTTTTCTCCGCCGAACTGATCCGCATAACCATCACTAATTAAATATACACAATCGTTTTTTTGTAAGGAAATGATTTGATTGGTATAATTAATAATTGCGCCCGATAAACTCTCGCCAATGGGTTGTTTATCCCCTTTATAAATTTGTATTTCTCCATTACGCACAACGTAAATATTGCTATTAGCCCCGGCAAAATGCATCGTTAACGTATCGAAATGAAAGTCGCACATCGCAATTTCCATTCCGTCTTTAATGGTTCCTGTACTGGATTTACTTTTTATGGTTTTTGGTAATTGTGCATTAATATAATCTAAAGCCTGAGCGGGTGTGGCTATTGCCGAACGATTAATCGTTTGGTTTAGTAATGTATTTCCAACTAGGCTCATAAAAGCTCCTGGTACGCCATGTCCTGTACAATCTACAACTGCAACAACCGTTCGCTTGCTTTCGGGATTTGTTTTTGATTTGACTTTGCATGCCCAATAAAAATCACCACTTACAATATCGCGTGGTTTAAATAACACAAAATGATTTGGCAACAGTTTTGCTAATTCTTTTTCGTCGGGAATAACGCCTTGTTGTATTCGACTAGCATAAGTAATGCTATCTGTTATCTCATTATTTTTTTGCTCAATAATATTTTTTTGTTCAGAGATTTCATTGTTAAATAGTTGCAATTGCTTATTCGTTTTCTTTTTTTCGATATTAGATTTGATTGTAAATCCAAGAAATATAACTAAACATAAGCCCCCTAAAACCGCTGCCCATATAATATATTTTTGTTGTTTAATTTTTTCTTGAGTGATTAAATCTTTGTTTGTTTGAATCAAGTCTTTTTCTCTTTGTTCGGATTTGTATTTAAAATCCAACTCCATTTCACTAATTTTTTTCGAGTTTTGATTATTGTTCACAGAATCATTCCAAAGTCTGTAAAGTTTATAATACTTAAACGCTTCTTTGTCATTCCCCATCATTTCATAGGTTTCACTTAAGCCTTTATAATTATAAATAAAGTCGTCGGCCGACTGAATTTGCTGAGTAAAAACCAATGCGCTATCATAATACCTAACGGCGTTTTTATAGTCCTTCATGTCTTTATACAAATCGGCTAAAGACCCATAAGAAACAGCAATTTCTGTTGGTATTCCTAGTTTTTTATACTCTTGGAGCGCTACATTATTGCAGATTAAAGCTACATGAAAATCTTTTTGATCAATGGCGATATTACCAAGATTACCAATCGCTGCTAAATACATTCGTTTATCGTTGGTTTGATACGATAATTCTTTACAAAGATTATAGTAATACTTTGCACTGTCTAAATTTTGAGAATCATAGTACACGTTTCCTAATATCAGATATACTGAATTATACCCTACCCTTTCTGCCTTACCATGCATATCATTTAAAACCTTCAAACCAAGTAATGCGTATTTTTTTGCTAATCCAATGTTTTCTTCTTTGTAAGTGGAAGCCAAGCTGACATAAATTTCAGATAATTTACTGTATCTATGTTGTGCCTTTGCCAATTCAATTGCCTTTAATGCTAATTGTATGGCTTTTGTTCTATCTCCAATAAAATCATAACTACTCGACATGACTATTAACACTTCCAATTCTCCAGTAATATTTTTACTTTTTTTAATGTCGGGCAAAAATTTATTTCCAACTTGAATACAGGAATCAAACTGCCCTTTTAGATTATAATTCATTACCAACATACACTGAGCCTCGCTCATGTGATGTTTATTGCTTACCAGCAAAGGAATAGATTGTTTAGCATACAAGCTACTGAGACTAACACTATCAAGAGCTCTGGTAATTAAACTCTTTGATAAAAGAATAATCCCCTTTTTATAGGATTCTTTTGATGGCTCAACTTTTGATGTTTCAAGATCTCTAATGATTTGATACACTCTCTTAGAGTCCCTTAAGTTACATAACGAAGAAATTGCTCCCGGGCATCTTGTCATTTTATCATCAACCGACGAGCTTTTAAAATAGTCATTATACAAACTATCTGCATCGTTATTTTGTGAAAATAAATTACCTGAAAGTGTAATTCCACACAATAAAAAAAATATGCTCCTCAGTAAAAAATTCATCATGTAAAAATAACAAACAAAATAGAACGATTGCTATTTAGAATGGTTTTAAATATTGTTTTTATGACAATTCTATGACATACAAAAAGGCATTCTTCACGTACTTTGTAAAAGATACTATATGAACTCTTTTAAGATAATTTCATTAACCCACAAATTAGCTCCCCTGGAATTAATTGGTAAATTACATTTGGATGAAAACCATCAACAGGATTATTTAGGTGGTTTAAAGATGAGAATGGAATTAAAAGAATTAATGTTTCTTAGTACGTGTAATCGTGTGGAGTTTGTGATGAATACGGAACGCGAGATTACTTCTGAGTTTTTATCTAATTTGTTCTGTTCAGTTAACTCTCGATTAACCGATGAGAATTTAAATTTTTTGATTGAAAAAACGGTTGTTTATGAAGGTGATTTCGCTTTAACTCATTTATTTGAAGTGTCGGCATCTTTAGATTCTTTAGTGGTTGGTGAACGAGAAATTATTACACAGGTTCGTAAAGCTTATGAGTTTTGTAATTTATTAGGTTTAACAGGAGACACAATTCGTTTAGCTATTAAACAAACCATTGAAACAGCAAAACAAGTATATACAGATACTGATATTGCTAAAAACCCAGTATCTATTGTATCGTTAGCATACCGTCAATTACGAGGTTTAGGCATCAAGAATAATGCACGCATTGTTTTTGTTGGCGC
The DNA here is from genome assembly GCA_046594225.1 of Bacteroidia bacterium. GTDB lineage: Bacteria > Bacteroidota > Bacteroidia > B-17B0 > Aurantibacillaceae > UBA4416. Next base: position 48,873 of record JBKJPW010000163.1, on the reverse strand, counting down.
AGGAGAAACTAATGCTAACATGGCTAAGTATTTAAAAAAACATCAATACGCTAATTTTACCGTGTTTAACAGAACATTAGCCAATGCTGAAAAACTAGCAAAAGAATTACATGGCAAAGCTAGAGAATTAGCTCATATAAAGGATTTTAACGAAGGTTTTGATGTGTTGATTACTTGCACGGCTTCACAAGATGCCATCATAACCAATACCATTTATTCCTCACTCATAGGTAATGATACTTCTAAAAAAGTGATTATTGATTTATCTATTCCGGCCGATGTGGATTCTAAGGTGCTAGAAATGCATGATATTCATTACATTGATATTGAATCCTTAAAAAAACAAGCAGCTGATAATTTATTAAAACGTGAAGGAGAAATAGAGGCTTGTAATGCTATTATTAGAAATAAAGTAGAAGAGTTTAAACAATTATTTAATGAGCGAAAAATAGAACTTGCTTTCGGCGAAATCCCTAAACAAATTAAATATATTAAAGAAACTGCCTTAAATGAAGTGTTTGCTAAAGAAATGAATTCGCTTGATCCACAAGGAAAAGAAGTACTTGACAAAGTATTAAGCTACATGGAAAAAAAATACAATGCCCTTGCCATTAAAACAGCGAAAAAAGTTTTTTTAGAAGAAGACCTTTAATACAATCCCAAAACCTTTTAATCATATAAACATGAGAATTTTTGTCTTTCTTTTATTAAGCTGTTTCATCTTAGATTCCTGCTCAAGTAACAAGCCTAATTGTGGCAATAAGCGACAACATAAATCCAGAAATGCAAAAATGAGAAAGATGGCTCCAAGTATGAGTCACTAAAACACAAGCTGTTTTTATTGTTATCTTTTGACATAGTCATATCGAAAAATACATTATCTTGTAGCCTCTAATTTTATTACACAACTATGATTATCATTGGCACACGCGGTAGCGAATTAGCTCTTTGGCAAGCTAATTTCACAAAAGACTTATTAGAAAAAAAAGGCCACGAAGTTGAAATTAAAATCATCGAAACAAAAGGTGATACGTCTCAACAATGGAATACAAGTTTTGACAAATTAGAAGGGAAAGGTTTTTTTACAAAAGAACTAGAAGAAGCTTTATTATCTAAAAGTATTGATGTAGCCGTTCATTCGCACAAAGATTTACCAACCGAAAATCCTGATGGATTAATTATAGCTGGCGTGTCATCACGTGAAAACCCTGCAGACTGGTTGATTATGAGAGATGAAGCCGAAGATACCACCAAAAAATTTAATTTAAAGCAAGGTGCAAAAGTTGGAACTTCATCGGCTAGAAGAAAATCACAATTATCTGCATTTAGGCCAGATGTTGAAATTACCGATTTGCGCGGTAATGTTCCTACCCGCGTTAATAAATTAAGAGAAGGGCAATATGATGCCATCATATTAGCAGCAGCAGGTTTAGAGCGTTTAGAATTAGATTTATCAGAATTTACTGTGGAGCAATTAGAACCTAATGAGTTTATACCTGCCCCTGCACAAGGTGTATTAGCATGGCAAATTCGCGAAGATGATTATAAGTTAGCTGATGTGTTTGATAGCGTGTGTGACTATGATGTGATGATTAATATTAACATCGAGAGGCGTGTATTAAATTTACTAGATGGTGGCTGTCAATTACCTTTAGGTGTGTTTTGTGATGCAGAGTTAAATGATTTAGATAAAAAAGTATTTAAGGTTTTTGTTTCGTGTGCAGATGCTTTTGATAAACAACCAAAACAACTCTATTACGAAACTACAAACACCGAAGATTTACCAGAAAAAATTGTGGAGCATTTGCATCGCATTACTTCTAAATCTGTTTTTATTTCCAGAGATGCTCACGAAAGCAATCATTTGAATCGTTGGTTGGGAAATATAGGATTTAACGTAGAGTGCAAAAGTTTAATTGATTTAAAAAAACTAACCATTAAAGATTTGCCTAAAAGTGATTGGTTGTTTTTTAGCAGCAAACATGCCGTAGAATTTTTCTTTATGCAAAAACCAGATATTGGAACTACAAAAATTGGCTGCATTGGTAAATCAACTTCTCAGGCTATTCGCGAATTAGGTTTACGCGCTGATTTTATTGGTCAGAGTACCGATACTAAATTAGTTGGCAAACAATTTTCGGCTCGCGTTGGCTTAGGTAAAGTAGTATTTCCTGTAGCGCGCGAAAGTATGAGAACCATTCAATGGCAATTTCCTAAACAACAAAATTGTATTGATCTACCAATATATGCCGCTTTAAAAGTGCCGCACGAAGTTCCTGAAACAACAGATATATTAGTATTTACAAGTCCGAGTAATGCTGAATCTTATTTAGAAAAAAATAAAATTCATCCTCATCAAAAAGTAATTGCGATGGGCGAAGCCACTGAAAAATCATTACTAAAAGCAAAAATTAAATCTGATCAAATTCATAAGCCTTATTCATTTGACGATTTAGGATTATACAGAGCTATTTTACATACATTATAGGAGACAATAAAAAACAAAGAGACCAAAGTGATTGAAGAGACGCCTGACCTAAATATTAAAAATCTGCGGCATTTGCGATACCGATAGCTATCGGCACTGCGGGAAACGAAAAAAGAATACACAATGACCCCATTTCAAAATCCAACTATATACATTGGTGATTTAAGAATAGATGAACCAATTACAACACTCACCGATTTGATATTTATAGGCGTTTGTTTTTTTGCGTTTTTCAAAACAAAACATGTTGCAAACAACACGGGAGCAAATTTATATCGCTGGTTTTTTTTACTAACTGGCGCTTCCACATTAGTTGCTGCTTTGATTGGTCACGCGTTTTTATACTACTTTGGCGCAGAGGCAAAAATATATGGTTGGGCCTTCGGAATATTCAGTATAGCCGCTTCACAATTAGCTGCCATAAATCATAGCCGTCTTTCTATTGGCGAAAAAGCATACAAAATTCTACTCATAGGTTCAGTTACTGAAACTCTAACCGCTTTCGTTTTAACGTTTGTGTTTTGGACATTTATTGTAGTTGAAATTCACACAGCATTTAGTTTGGCGATTGTAGTGACTATTTTAGAATTTATAAACTACAAAAAAACGAATTCGAAATTGAGTCTCAATATGATTTACGGTGTTGGTATTGCCATCATTGCAGTCATGTGTCACATTTTTAAAATTGCTTATTCTGTATGGTTTAATCACATAGATTTAAGTCATATATTTATGACACTTAGTATTTATGTTATGTATAAAGGAGTTGCAAAATTTAAACCTGCAGAAATAAAATAATTATCTCCCGCAGATAGCACAGATTTACGCGGATAAAAATCCGCGATAATTTGCGAAATCCGCGGGACAACTAATAAAAGAAACACCATGATCACACATCGTCCACGTAGAAATCGCAAATCAGAAGCTATCAGAAATTTGATTCAAGAGAATCATGTAACAGTTAATGATTTTATTTTTCCTTTATTTTTAATTGATGGGAAAAACAATAAGTCGGAAGTGAAATCAATGCCAGGTATATTTCGTTTAAGTCCTGATTTGATGTTAAAGGAAATTGAACAATGTTTAAAGTTGGGTATTACCACATTTGATGTGTTTCCGAGTTTGACAGACAAGTTCAAAGATAAAATTGCCACAGAAAGCACAAATAAAAATGGCTTGTATTTAAAAACATTGGCGCTTATTAAAAAGAAATTTCCAGAAGCGTGTATTATGACGGATGTAGCCATGGATCCTTATAGTAGCGATGGGCATGATGGCTTAGTTGAGAACGGAAAAATAGTGAACGACAAAACTTTAGATATTTTGGCTAAAATGGCAGTTGCACAGGCTGATTGTGGTATTGATATTATAGGGCCAAGTGATATGATGGACGGACGCGTTGGATTTATAAGAGATTCATTGGATGATGCAGGGCATCAAGATGTTTCTATTATGAGTTATACTGCTAAATATGCTAGTGCATTTTATGGTCCGTTTAGAGATGCCTTAGATAGCGCTCCAAAATTTGGTGATAAAAAAACCTATCAAATGAATCCTGCTAATAGCAAAGAAGCATTAATTGAAGCACAGTTAGATTTAGAAGAAGGCGCTGATTTTTTAATGGTAAAACCCGCTTTATCGTACTTAGATATTATTAAAGACCTCAGCACTAATTTTGATTTACCAATTGCAGCATATAATGTCAGTGGCGAATATGCTATGGTAAAAGCAGCGGCAGCTAAGGGTTGGATTGACGGCGATAGAGTGCGTGATGAAATTTTATTAAGCATGAAACGTGCAGGAGCCTCAATTATCTTAACCTACTTTGCTAAAGAGTGGGCGTTGAAACACAAAAAATAATTTCATGGTAATTGTTAAAATATGTGATGATTGTTTTAGTTGATTATATTTATCGTAATATTGCAATATAATAATATATAAAATGGGCCTTACTAAAACAGAACATTTCACGGATAAACAAAACTCTATAGCCACAATGGCAAAAGCTCTTGGGCATCCTGCGCGAGTTGCCATCATAGAGTATTTATTAAAAGCTGAAAAATGTATCTGTGGAGACATTGTTAATGAATTGCCTTTGGCACAGCCAACTATTTCTCAGCACTTAAAAGAATTAAAAAACGCTGGACTCATAAAAGGAAGTATTGACGGCACGTCCATTTGCTATTGTATTGACGAAAAAGGTCTAGAAAAACTACAAAGCTATTTCACTAATATCTCAACTAAATTAAATAAGAAAAACAATAAGTGTTGTTAATCATTTAAAATAAAAATCATGAAACTATCAGACATTAAAAAACATTTAAACACAGTAAGCACTGTCAATTTTATTTTACCAAACGGAACAGTTGTGCCGCAGCATTTCCATGTAACAGAGGTTGGACAAGTCAACAAAAAGTTTATTGATTGTGGCGGAATAATGCGCGATGAAAAAACAGTTAATTTTCAATTGTGGGAAGCGGGTGATTTTGATCATCGTTTAGCGCCTCAAAAATTATTAAACATTATTGCATTATCCGAAAAAACATTGGGCATGGAAGATGCTGAAATAGAAGTAGAATATCAAAGCGATACCATCGGAAAATATACATTAGATTTTAATGGCACTGACTTTTTGTTAATTACTACACAAACTAATTGCTTAGCAGAAGATAAATGTGGTATTCCACCAGAAAAGTTAAAAATGAATTTAGCTGATTTACAAAACACTAATCAAAATAGCTGTACTCCTGGCGGTAAGTGCTGCTAATATAATAAGTTTATATGTTTACATCCATTAAAACCTACTGTGATATTTTAACCAAAGATTTTTCTAGCATAACGCTAGAAAGAAAAGAATTATTAGAAAAAATTACTGACTACATTATTTCCAAACGAAATAATAACAAACCAATTAATTTAGTTTATATCTGTACTCATAATTCTCGTAGAAGTCATTTCGGACAAATATGGGGGCAAGTTGCTGCATATTACTATAACATTAAAGACGTTTATACCTTTTCTGGTGGTACAGAAGCTACCGCTTTTAATGTAAATGCAATCAACGCTATTAAACGAGTTGGCTTTATTGTTAACGCGCTTGAAGATTCGGAAAATCCAACCTATCATATTTCTTTTGACGAAAATAAAAAACCAATTGAATGTTTTTCGAAAGTATATGATGATCCTAAAAATCCACAAACTGAATTTGCGGCCATCATGACTTGTAGTGATGCCGAAGAGAATTGTCCGTTTATTCCAGGAGTTGAATTAAGAATAGGAACCACATACAATGATCCAAAAGAATTTGATAATACAGCTTTGCAAGATTCTAAATATGACGAACGTTGTAAGCAAATTGCCTTAGAAACCTTTTATGTTTTTTCAAAAATAAATTCATATGCGTAAATACTTAGCCGAAATTATTGGGACGTTTGCTCTAGTATTCTGTGGAACAGGTGCCATTATCATTAACCAAGAATCTGGGGGAACAATTACCCACGTTGGCGTTGCAATCACTTTTGGTTTAATTGTAGCGGCTATGATTTATACCGTTGGTGATATTTCTGGTGCGCATTTAAATCCAGCGGTCACAATCGCTTTTTGGATTGCTAAAACGTTTCCAAGTAAAGAAATTGTTCCATATATCATTAGTCAAGCAATTGGTGCCTTTATGGCAAGTTTTACCTTAAAGTTTTTGTTTCCAAACAATAGTTTATTAGGGTCAACTATACCCACCGGTTCGCCCATGCAATCTTTTGTGTTAGAGCTAATCCTCAGTTTTATTTTAATGTTTGTGATTATTCATGTTGCTAAAGGAAGTAAAGAACAGGGTATGTTTGCGGGCATTGCGATTGGTGGCGTGGTTTTACTTGAGGCTATGTTTGCAGGACCAATTTGTGGGGCCTCCATGAATCCAATTCGTTCAATGGCTCCCGCCATTGTATCGGGACATTTAGAACATTTATGGATTTATATAATAGCTCCTATACTAGGTACTATACTAGCAATAACGTGTTGGACACTTTTAAAACAAAAAGAAAATTAAATGGAAAACAAAAAAGCACATTGGGAAAATGTATTTGCTACAAAAACAGAAACAGAAGTAAGTTGGTTTCAATCCTATCCAAAAACATCTGTTGAATTTTTAGAATTATTTAATTTGCCTCATGATGCCAATATTATTGACGTGGGTGGTGGAGACAGTCATTTTGTAGATGCCTTATTAGAAAAAGGGTATACCAATATCTATGTATTGGATATTTCTGCAAATGCCATTGAACGAGCAAAAAGCAGATTAGGTGAAAAGGCAGAAAAAGTAAAATGGATTGTAAGTGATATAACAGAGTTTCAACCAAACATAAAATTTGATTTTTGGCACGATAGGGCTGCCTTTCATTTTTTAACGGATGACGAACGGATTAATAAATATGTGTCGATAGCGGAAAATGCAATTAATAAAAACGGGTATTTAATCCTAGGGACTTTCTCAGAAAATGGACCAACCAAATGTAGCGGTTTAGAAATTAAACAATACAATGAAGTATCTATGTCTACAAGGTTTGAAGTTGGGTTTAATCGCATAAAATGTGTGACCGAAGATCATTTGACGCCTTTTAATACTATTCAAAATTTTGTATTTTGTAGCTTTCAAAAAAAGAACGTTATTTAACGTCATGTTTAAAGCTACCATCTATATAATCTCGTTGCTACTTCTGTGTGTATGTTTATTACAATCATGTAATAACAACAAAACAAATGACTCTAAAAATACATTAGATTTACTCGAGACAAAAAATAGCAACCAGACTGTAAAAGAAACAACGCCATCGTTACAATCTGAAATAACCTGTCCTAAATGTGGATATAAATCTATAGAGGCTTTGCCAACAGAAGTTTGTCAAATTAAGTATACTTGTAAAAGCTGTAGCGCGATATTATATCCTAAAGATGGCGACTGTTGTGTGTTTTGTACGTATGGCGATCATAAATGTCCTTCTAAACAATAATAAATAGCTGCGTTGATTTTTTAAACCACAACGAATACTTTATATTTGTTATACATTATGAAAATCTTCCTAGTATTATTTTTTGGCCTTATTCTAAATCAATTTGCATTTAGTCAACCTTTAGTACAAACCAAATTCAGTAAACCCTTTGCTATTATCAAGTTTTTAGAAACCGCACAAGCAGGTCATGGAACCTCTATTACATTTAAACACCAAATAGATACTTCCTTTTTAGGAAAAGATGTTGTTTTTCAAAATTTAATAAAAGAGTATCGATCTTTGTCACTGGATTATAATTATGTAAAAGAACAATATCCAAGCAACAGAAAACACACGACCTCTACCTGGGATTTACTATGTATTGCTGCTATATCGTCTAATACAAATGAAGAGTTTTTAAATCGTATCATTGGTGTTTTTCCAAACGTTGATTATTTGAAATTAAAACAAATTGTAAATGATACTGAACCATTTTACGACAATTTTATTTACACAAAATACAAATCTAATATAGATGATAAGCTTAGAGAATTACAGGGCTTAAGTCCAAAATTAAATGAATTATTCGAACAGTTTAAAACCTTTTATGGTAGCAGCTGGGACAAGTCGATGCCATTTAATTTAACTATTTATCCCATTATTGGTCGTAGGGGTCAAACAACAGCCACGCCTCATGCTAATTGTTTAGAGATGGGTGTATTAACTCACGAAGAAGATGTATTTGATTTATTATCTATTGGTATGCACGAAATGAGTCATGTGTTATTTGAAGAACAGCCTTTACTATTACAACAACAAATTGATAGCGTTTTTACAGATACAATTACACCTTATACAAAATTTGCCTACCACTATATTGATGAAGCATTAGCAACAGCTCTAGGAAATGGCTATGCTTATAAATCGTTGGCGGGTGAAATTGATTCTGCTGAATGGTATAACGACCCATACATCAATGCTTATGCAAAAGCACTTTTTCCTTTAGTAGAACAATACGTTGATGACAAAAAACAAATAGATAAAGCTTTTATATTAAAAGCGATTGAACTATTTCAAAAAAAATTTCCAAATGCACAGTATGATTTTGAGCCCTTGTTAATGACGACGGATGTTTATTTTGAAAATGATGCGTCAAAAGAAATAGGTGAAATTGAATCTTCTTTACATCGTGTCTTCAGAATGTATAGCAGTAACACTTCTATTCCTATAGGCGATAAAGAATCTTTGAGTATGATGAAAAACTCTAAAAAAACACAAGTTATTATCATTCATAAAAATCAATTGCAAAACCTAACTAAGATAAAATTAATATTTAAAAATTTAGTAAGTCTTCCACCAAACAAAAACATGTTGGTGAGTTTTTTAGATAAAGACAGCCGAGCTATTATTATTGTAGTTGCTGAAAACAAAACAAAGGCGATAGAAGGGATTAAATTAATGAAAACGCAAAAAGAAATTAATCCAAAAAAATGGTGGGTTACATTTTAACCTCAACAACTACTCCATCTTGCATTGTATAATAGATAGGGCTTGTTGCCTTACGAAGAGCTAAATAAGAAGTATAGACTTCTGAGAAGTTTTTACGCTCCGTAATTACTTCATTATAGTTTCCGTTTAAGCCCATTAGTAACTCACAAGCTTCTCGAACCGCGGCTTCTCCGCTAGAAGCACCCGTTACATAATCTGCCAACTGATGTTTAATAACATACTCGTTAAACAAAGGATTTGCTTTGCGCGGAATAAAAATTCTAAACCCTGCCACTTCTGCTAAACTTAAATCCAACACATCATCAAATACAAAACAAATTTCATGAGGTTCGATGCTATGTGTTTCACATAAATGTTTAGATGCCTCTAACTTATTGGCAAATTTAGAATACGAAGCGTGAAAGCGTTCTCTATCAATAAACGTAAAAGCAGCACTGTTTTTTTCGCCTGAAATAATCGCTGTTACAGGAATATCTTTATGATTTAAATAATAGGAGAATCTCAACAAATTAGTTCCCATACTATCAGCCTCATTAAAACGACTTTGTAATAAATGGTCTTTGCTTGCATCTGTAAACACGCCATCCCAATCAAACACAAAAGCCTTAATGTGTTTTACTTTCTCTATAAGAGTAGCTTCTGGAAAAATAAATTCTCCGCCTATTTCGGTAAATATTTGTGTGAGATGTGACATGGTGTTTTTTATCAAGTAATAAAGATAGTTAAAGAATTTAGAGATATATAAATGGAACGCTGATTTTTATGATAGTTATGATAAAATAAGATTTGTAGGGCTAAAAGCAATCATAATAATCATAAGCAATCCGTGGCATCTGCGTTCTATTCTTTAAAACAAAAAAGCGCTACCAAAATGATAACGCTTTTAATTCGTACTTCGTAAATCGAACTTTTCTTATCCTTTCATATCCTGGATATCTAACATGCCAACTGGTTTACCACCATCTGTTACAACAATCGTATCAACGTTTGTTTTCTTAAATAACACACTTGCTTCATTTAATAATACATTTCCGTCAATGGTAATTGGCTCACGGTATTCTAAATCAGATAAATTTTTAGATAAAATATCTCTTCCTTTTTCTCCGATTAATTTACGTAAACTTCCGTCTGTAAATACACCTTTAATACTTCCATCAGCTTTAGTAACAGTAACTGCACCAAAACCAAATTCTGTCATTTTAACAATGGCATCTGTAACAGATGTGCTTTCTACTACTAAAGGATTAGTAGCTTTAATTGCTTCTTTCACTTTCACCATCATTAAACGTGTATCTTGAATAAACTGATCAGTACCTAAAGTAGTAAAGTTGTTTTCAGTTAATTGTTTGATAATTTTTAACGGAACGGTGATTGTGTGAACGCCAATATTAATAGCATTACGCACGTGCTCTGCATTACGTACAGAAGAAAACATAATTTTAGTATCGTAATCATATAAATCAACTGCATCTACACATTGTTGAACTAATGCTAATGCATCGTGTCCTTGATCTTGTAAACGACCAACTAACGGGCAAACATAAGTTGCACCAGCTTGCATAGCCATGTATGCTTGTTGTAAAGTATAAACTAAATGTACGTTTACTAAATATCCTTTATCGCGTAACATTTTACAAGCTCTAACGCCTTCTAATGATACAGGAATTTTAAATACTGTTTTTTTAGGGTCTAAGCCTAATGCTAACTGACGCTCAGCTTCTGCTAAAACTTCTTCTGCACTATTTCCTAAAGCTTCAATTTGAAGTACAGGAACAATTTTGCTTAATTTTACGATAGTACCATCAATATCTGTGATACCTTCTTTTTGCATGAAGGTAGGTGTAGTTGTTAATCCGTTTAAGAATCCTAATTTAAAACCTTCTTCAATTTCTTTAAGGTTAGCTGAATCTAAGTATAATTCCATGTTGTATTTTTAATTTTTATTAAGTTCAAATATAAGTCTTAAGAGCTTAAAGCCCAATTAATTTTATTAACGTCTTATTGTGTGATTAAAGCTATTTTTACGCCTCAATTGCTCTTACTCCAGGTAAGCTTCCTTGCTCAATATACTCTAACAAAGCACCTCCACCTGTACTTACGTAACTTACTTGACTAGCTAAATTATATTTATTAATAGCAGCAACACTGTCGCCACCACCAATTAAAGAAAAAGCCCCTTTTTTGGTTGCTTCTGCAATGGCTAGAGCCACTTGTTTAGTTCCGTTTTCAAAACTACTCATTTCAAAAACACCCATTGGTCCGTTCCATAAAATGGTTTTAGAGTTTTTAATAACGTCGCTATATGTTTTAACAGTTTCGCCACTAATATCTAATCCCATCCATCCTTCAGGAATTGAATTAATGTTGCTTTCTTGTTTGTTAGCATCATTAGCAAAATTATCAGCAATAATTGCATCTGTAGGAATATATAAATTCACTCCCTTTGCTTTTGCTTTCACTAATAGTTCTTTTGCTAATTCTAATTTATCATCCTCGCATAACGATTTACCAATGGTTCCGCCCATTGCTTTTACAAAGGTAAATGCCATACCACCACCAATTAAAATATTGTTGGCTTTATTCATTAATTGTTCGATGATTAAAATTTTATCACTCACTTTTGCTCCACCAACAATGGCTGTAAAAGGTGCTTCTGCTCCGTTAATTACTTTATCAATGCTTGCTACTTCACCCGCCATTACATAACCAAAGCATTTAGCCTCTGCTGCAAAAAATTGAGCAATCACTGCTGTTGAAGCATGTGCACGGTGAGCTGTTCCAAACGCATCGTTTACATAAATATCTCCATGTTTGCTTAATTTTTCAGCAAAAGCTACGTCACCTTTTTCTTCTTCTTTGTAAAAACGTAAATTTTCTAACAATAAAACTTGTCCCGGTTTTAATGCTGCTGATTTTGCAAATGCATCTGCACTAATACAATCCTCTGCAAACATAACTTCAGCGCCAATTAATTTACTCACTGTATTTACAATATGTTTTAAGGAAAACTTTTCATTAGCAGTTCCGGTTACTGAACTTGTCGAAGTAGTCGAAGCATCTTTCGGGCGACCTAAATGCGACATTAAAATAACACTCCCCCCTTTTTCTATAATTTGTTTAATGGTTGGTATAGCAGCTCTAATACGCGTATCATCGGTTACTTCAAACGCGTCGTTTAACGGCACATTAAAATCTACACGAATTAAGGCTCTTTTGTTTTGAAAATTTAAGCTATCTATTGTTTTCATAATGTAACGGCTATTTATTTTTAGTTTGCAAATTTAATGTATTTACTAAAACAATAATTCATTATCTTTAATTATGTTTTACAGATACATATTTCTGTTTTGTGTTTTTGTTTCATCAACATTACAGTCATTTACTGTAAAAACTATTTCGGCGGGGAATTGGGAAGATCCAATGATTTGGAGTAACCACCAAATTCCCACAAATCCAGATTCTATTATTATATATCATTATGTTGTTTTAAATCAAAATTGCACCATTAATTCGCCTACGGTACTTTACATTGATACATTAGGAACTATTTGTGGTGATTTTTTATTAGAAACGTTATGTGGCGCTTCTTTCATAAATTATGGTCATTTATTTTTGGGTCAGATAAAGACTAGAAGTGGATTGAATTATCTGGTAATTCAGTGCAAAAACTACATGATTATCACTGGTTGTTCTCCCTCTGCTAGCGGGTTTAGTTCATTGCCTCCTAATGGCAGCGTTGCCGTTTGGCCTCCTGTATTATGTAAAACACAGGATACAAATTGGGAAAGTGGAACACAAATTGGTTTGTTGGAATTAGAAAATAATCAACTTAACATTTATCCTAACCCTATCACTAATGAACTACTCAATGTTGTTACATTAAGCAATTCTAAAATGAAAATACATGATGTATTAGGAAATGAATTTCTCAGTAAAAAATTTGAAAACAAAACGGAGGTTGATTTTAGTTCCCTTCCGGCTGGGGTTTATTTTATTGAACTAGAAATGAATGGCAAAAACAGTGTGAAAAAAATTATAAAATCCGATTAAGAAAATTATCTTCTAGGAATATCCGTGAAATTACCGCTAACAGTAGTGCTTGTTCCTCCTGTTCCACCACTACTAAAACTTCCCGACATCTTATTGTTTGCATTAGCTGTAATCGTAATATAACCACTCGTTGCATAATAAGTACCTATCGATTCAATATAGTTTAATGTGTTAGCTGTCGATGTAAAATTGTAGGTGCCAGCCGACTGTGAACTTGTTTTAATAACAATCCTCTTTGCCATACCCTGACGGTAGGATGTAATCGTTCTATTAGCAACATTAAATATTGCTGAATCTGCCGTAGTGGTTCCTGAACCATTAATGTTATAATAAAATCCAACCGGCGAAGTTCCTCCACCGGATGAGCAAGTGCTACAAGAATTACTTTCCTCTTCCTTTTTTTTGCAAGAAAAAATAATCAAAGAAAAAATAAAAATAATAAAAATATTTTTCATGAATAAGACTTTAATTTAATCTCATTGGTCTAACCTTACTTTTCACAATAAAAGCATAAGGAAAATCTTCTTTGATTCGTTTTAAAAGTTCATACGCCTCTAATTTCGTTTTAAAATCTCCTACATTCACTACCCAATTAGGCTGCTGATAATCTTCGTAACTTGATACATCACTATATCTGTTCGCAAATTTAAGTTGGGCTTCTTTCATTTTTGATTTGTCGGCACTAAAGTGAATTTTTACGCGATATCCATCACTTTCGCCACCAGTTCTTTTGTGATATTCTGCCTTTTTTTCCTGTAATGCCTTTACTTTTAAAAGTACTTGGGTTTGATTTTCTTGAGAAAATAAAGCGGATAATTGACAAAAAATGAATATTAAAAAAATGATATATTTCACTTAACAAAAATATGCAATTTGCGTCAATCTTTGTATATTTAATAAACAAAGTTATAATATGTGTTCTAAGTTTTACCAAAAAATTATAATTACTCTCTTCCTAGTGTTATTTTACTCTTCAACGCTTATGATTGGGCAGCTTAAAAACTTTGGTACAATTGCAAAATTTAAACCAGAACCAAATTATATATTCAGTGTGTATGGTTATTATGATATTATTAGGGAGTACGGCATTGGTGCACAATATCAAATTAATAACAAGTATAGTTTAGATTTAAGTGTTTATAAGATATATCCCTATGGCTACTTATATGAAAAAATTTTACAATGGGATTATTATGATTTTAAAGGCTATGGATGCAGCATTAAACCTAAATTTATGTTTAGTACAAAAAACAGGTTATATGTTGGACTAAACCTGGCTTTTGAGCAGTTGTGGCATACTCCTGTGGCAGTAGAACATTATAACGGAAGAGGGTCGCAGTTTTATTATGATATGATAGAACGCAAAGGCTACGGTAACACTGTTGGTATAACTTTTGGCAATAAGTTTACATATAAACACATCTTTATTGAACCATTTATCTCTTTTGGCGCTACCAATTTAAAAGCAAAAACTATAATTTACTCATCTAGTTATAAATATTATAATTCTGCTGACGAACCAAAATATCCAAAAGAGTATACTAGTAACAGCAGTTATTTTCAAACAAGCATTGGTATTAAAATAGGGGCTTCATTTAAAAAATCTAAAAAGCACGCTGCAATTGATAAGAAGTTTGATGCAGTATATATTCAAAAGTCAAACAACCTCAAAAATTATTTTAAAACAATAAATTTTAAAGATAAAGCCATTAAAAAAGATCTTAGAAGTGCTCACGCGCGCTTTGAAGCTTTAAATAGAAATGCTTTAGTGAAATACAAGCTATATTATAGAGATACAACGATGTTTTATAAAAAAATCGACTTATTATTTCATAGAATAGATAGCTTAATCATAAAAAGCAATAAATAACTGCTGTTTTTTAGTAATTGATATCTAAATAAAAGCTTTTTTAGCCCATTATTTAGCCCTATTTTACATTAAAATCCTTAAATTAGCCCTGTTTTTTAACAAAATTAAAATGGACAAATTTTCCTATGTTGGCACAAGCGATGTAAACGCTATTGAGAGTTTATTTTTGCAGTATAACCAAGACGCTAATTCTGTTGACGCTTCGTGGCGCGATTTCTTTAAAGGCTTTGAATTTGCTCGTACTTCTTACGAATCAGATGGCGGAGCGATTCCTGAAAATGTGACTAAGGAGTTCAAGGTTCTTGGTTTAATTAATGGATATCGTCAACGCGGCCATTTATTTACCAAAACAAATCCTGTTCGTCAGCGTCGTAACTACGAGCCAACCTTGGCTTTAGAAAACTTTGGCTTATCTGATAAAGACTTAGAAACAGTTTTTCAGGCCGGTAACGAAATTGGACTTGGAGCCGCCAAATTAAAGGATGTTATCTCTCACCTAGAGTGCACTTATTGCCAAAGTATAGGTGTAGAATATTTATACATGCGTGAACCAAAAGTATTGAAGTGGTTACAAGAGCGCATGGAAAAAAACAAGAATACACCTGCTTTTTCTAAAGATGAGAAAAAAGTGATCCTTAAAAAATTAACTCAGGCTGTTATTTTCGAAAGTTATTTACATACAAAGTTTGTTGGGCAAAAGCGTTTTTCTTTAGAAGGTGGTGAAGCTGTTATTCCAGCAATCAATGCTCTAATGGAACATGGTGCAAATTTAGGAATTCAAGATTATGTAATTGGTATGGCTCACCGCGGACGATTAAACGTGTTGACGAATATCATGAACAAAACCTATAAAGATGTATTTACTGAGTTTGAAGGCAGACCAAGTGAAGATTCTTTATTTGACGGTGATGTGAAATACCACATGGGTTATTCATCGGATCAATTAAGTGATGAAGGAAAAAATGTACATATCAGTTTAACACCTAACCCATCTCACTTAGAAACCTCAGCATCTGTTGTTCAGGGAATTATTCGTTCTAAGATTGATAGCCGTCATGGTGGCGACAATACAAAAGCCTGTGCTATTAGTTTACATGGTGATGCTGCTGTTGCAGGACAAGGTTTAGTGTACGAATTAGTGCAGATGAGTCAGTTAGATGGTTTTAAAACCGGAGGAACAGTTCACTTTGTGATTAATAATCAAATTGGATTTACAACCAATTATATGGACGCTCGTTCATCCACATACTGTACAGATGTTGCAAAAGTAGTATTGAGCCCTGTGTTTCACGTAAATGGTGATGATGTAGAGGCTTTATGCTTTATCTCTAAATTAGCGATGGAGTTCCGTCAAACATTTCACAGAGATGTATTTATTGATGTATTATGTTACCGTAAATATGGGCATAACGAAGGTGATGAACCTCGTTTCACTCAACCATTATTATATAAAGCTATTGCCGCTCATGCCAACCCGAAAGATATTTATGTTGAAAAACTAAAATCAGAAAATTCGGAATTAGCAAACGAAGCCAAAGATATTGAAAACGCTTTTAAAGCTGAATTAGATACTAATCTAGAAGAAGCTAAAAAAACGGAGAAGTCTAAAATTACTTCTTTCTTAGAAGGAACATGGAAGGGTGTAAAAAGAGCTACTGAAAGCGATTTTGACGAATCTCCAAAAACAGCTATTGATGAGAAATTATTTTTAGAGATTGCTAAAAAATCTACGGAGTTACCTAAGGACAAAAAATTCTTCAATAAAATTCAAAAATTATTTGAGGACAGAAAAGCCATGATTACCAATGATAATTATGATTGGGCAATGGGTGAACTGTTAGCTTATGGTTCTTTAATGAAAGAAGGTTTTCCTGTTCGTTTCAGTGGACAAGATGTTGAGCGTGGTACTTTCTCTCACCGTCATGCTATTGTAAAATTAGAAGACAGCGAAGAAGAATATACGCCATTAAATAATATTGATGCCAAAGTAAAATTAGAAATCTATAATTCTTTGCTAAGTGAGTATGGTGTTTTAGGTTTTGAATATGGTTACGCTTTTGCTGCGCCAAACACCTTAACTATTTGGGAAGCGCAGTTTGGAGATTTCTTTAACGGAGCACAAATTATTATTGACCAATACTTAACCTCAGCAGAGTACAAATGGCGTCGTATGAATGGATTAGTCATGTTGTTGCCTCATGGTTATGAAGGACAAGGGCCAGAACATTCAAGTGCTCGTATGGAGCGTTTTTTACAAGCTTGTGCTGAAAACAATATGCAAATTGTAAACGCAACTACACCAGCGCAACAATTCCATGTATTACGTCGTCAGTTAAAACGTGATTTCCGTAAACCATTAGTGTGCTTTACTCCAAAAAAATTATTACGTTACCCAACTTGTGTAAGTAAGTTAACAGATTTCACAAAAGCGAACTTCCAAGAGGTTTTAGACGATACTTCGACTGGCTCAGTAACCGTTAATGCAAAAAATGTAACGCGTGTTGCTTTCTGTTCAGGAAAAGTATATTATGATTTAATTGAGCGTAGAGAAAAAGAAGGTGTAAATGATATTGTCTTTATTCGTTTAGAACAATTGTATCCTTTCCCTCAAAAGCAAATAGATGTTATTTTAAAGAAATACAGTAAAGCAAAAGACTATTTATTTATTCAAGAAGAGCCTGAAAATATGGGTCCTTGGAGATTTGTAGATAAAAACTTGCGCTCACTTAACTTAAAATATATTGGCAGACATGAAGCGGCAAGCCCTGCAACAGGTTATGCAAAACGTCATGCGGCAGAGAACGAAGAAATTATGACAAACATTTTTTCTAAAGTATTAGTAAAGTAAAATAAAGTACGAAGTCAGAATTTAGATTTAAGAATTAAAATCTGACTTCATAAATCTTAAATCTTAAATAAATTATGGCAATTGTAGAATTAAAAGTACCAAGTCCAGGAGAATCAATCACAGAAGTAGTTATTGCTCGTTGGGTAAAAAACACAGGTGATATCGTTGAAAAAGATGAAGTATTAGCAGAAGTAGATTCTGATAAAGCAACTTTAACTTTAAATGCTGAAGAGTCTGGTAAAATTGAAGTATTAGCTGCTGAAGGCGATACAGTAAAAGTTGGGCAAGTAGTTGTTAAAATTGATACGTCGTTTAAACCAGAAGCAAAAGCTAAAGAAGTTGTTAGTGAAAAGAAAGAAGTTGTTGTAGAGAAAAAACCAGAAACGGTAGTTTCAACTCCAACAACCAATAACTCTACTCAAACAACTTATGCAAGTGGTACGCCAAGTGTTGCTGCTGCAAAAATAATGGCTGAAAACAACATCGGTGCAGGCCAAATGAACGGTACTGGTAAAGATGGCCGTATTACTAAACAAGATGTATTGGCGGCTTTATCTAACGGTTTACCAACTGCGCAAAAAGTATTAAGTAATAGCTGGCAAGGCGGTAGAGATAAAGACAGAGCAAAAATGACGTCTTTACGTAAAACAGTTGCTAAACGTTTAGTAGCAGTTAAAAACGAAACTGCTATGTTAACTACTTTCAACGAAGTTGATATGAGCGAGATTTATGCGATTCGTGCTAAATACAAAGATAAATTTAAAGAAGTGTATGGTACTAATGTTGGTTTCAT
This sequence comes from Bacteroidia bacterium, assembly GCA_046594225.1. Taxonomy (GTDB): domain Bacteria; phylum Bacteroidota; class Bacteroidia; order B-17B0; family Aurantibacillaceae; genus UBA4416. The sequence continues at coordinate 30,330 of JBKJPW010000163.1, read as the reverse complement.
GAGTTTCTTTACGAAAGCGGTAACGGAAGCATTATTCCACTACCCTGCTGTAAACGGAATGATTGATGGCGAAGAATTAGTTTACAATAAATATTGTGATATTGGTATCGCCGTAAGTGCACCAAAAGGATTAATGGTTCCGGTATTACGTAATGCAGAGTTAATGAGCATTGCAGAAATTGAAAAAGGAATTAAAGATTTAGCCATTAAAGCTCGTGATGGTAAATTAACCATCGAAGATATGACTGGTGGAACTTTTACAATCACTAATGGTGGCGTATTTGGTTCTATGATGAGTACGCCAATCATCAATCCTCCGCAAAGCGCTATTTTAGGAATGCATAATGTAGTAGATAGACCAATGGCAGTTAACGGACAAGTGGTGATTCGTCCGATGATGTACATTGCTTTAAGTTATGATCATAGAATTATTGACGGAAGAGAATCAGTTGGTTTTTTAGTGAAAGTAAAAGAGATGTTAGAAAACCCAAGCCGCATTTTGTTTGGTGGTAAATTACCAGAAGAAGTATTGTTGGGATTGTAGTCATTTTTGTTCTAACTGTTACCCTGAGCGAAGTTGAAGGGCAGCATCTCATAAAATTTAGAAATAAACCCTCGATAAAATTAACGAGGGTTTATTGTTTATATACGAATTAAACACCACTTTCAATTTATGAAATATAAAATATCGTTGTTTCTTCCTTTCCTTTTATTACTTAATTGTAACTCGTTGTTTTCTCAAAATAAAGAAATTGATTCTTTTAAACTGGCACTTAAAGATGCCAAACACGACACTACCCGATGTGAAATTTTGTACCAGTTAAGTTTAATAGCTAACGACGAGGAATGGCCTCAATACAACGAACAACTTTTGAAACTGGCACAAAAGAATGTAGTCAGTAACACTCCTTTAAAAAAAATATACTTACCATACTTAGCAGAAGCAACAAATAATCTTGGCTTCCAGGCACAAATGGGTGGTGATCTTAAAACCGCACTGGAACATTACAATAAAAGTCTCAAAATATTTGAAGTCCTTGGCGATAATGTTGGAATTGCACCAACGCTTAATAACATTGCTACAGTGTATGAAATCCAAGGTGATATAACCAAAGCGTTAGTGTATTATAACAAAAGCCTTCAAGTCGTTACTAATCTTGGCGATAAACAAGGTGTTGCGTCTTCTCTCTATAATATGGGTTTTGTGTATAAAAACCAAGGAGATATCGTAAAAGCATTAGAGTATAATAACAGAAGCTTAAAAATACGCGAAGAAATAAAAGACCAAAAAGGAGTCGCCTCTTCTCTTAACAATATTGGTATTATTTATGAAGACCAGGGAGACACCGCTAAAGCTCTTGAATATTACTTTAAAAGCCTAAAAATAAAAAAAGAGATTGGTAATAAAGAAGGCATTGCTACTTCATTTAATAATATCGGTGTGTTTTATAATCATACCGGCAATTACACAAATGCTCTGGAATATCAGGAACAAGCTCTAAAAATGAGAGAGGACATTGGTAATATAGAAGGTGTGGCAAATTCGCTTAACAATATTGGATCGATCTACAGCAACCTCAAAGATTTTTCGAAAGCATTAGAGTATAATTTTAAAAGTTTAAAAATATATGAGGAAATTGATGATAAAGACGGTATTTCTAACGCGCTCATAAATATAGGTGCACTTTATCTCAAACAAAAAAAATATACTGAAGCATTAACTTATACAACAAAAGGAATGACGTTAAGTAAGGAATTAGGTTATCCTGAAAGAATACAAAATGCTGCCGAAAAATTAAACACCATATATAAAGCAACAGGTAATTATAAAGAGGCTTTATATAATTACGAAATATATATTGTCATGCGCGACAGTGTTGTAAATCAAGAAAACAAAAAAGAAAGCATCAGGTCTCAATTTAGATATGAGTATGAAAAAAAAGCCACTGCTGATAGTGTAAAAGTAGAAGAAGAAAAAAAGGTTGTTGCTGTACAATTAAAACAAGAAAAAACACAGCGCTTTGCCTTATATGGTGGTTTGATTTTAGTATTAATTTTTGCGGGTTTTATGTTTAACCGTTTCCGTATAACTCGCAAACAAAAACATATTATCGAGGCCAAAGAAAAAGAAACACAAACGCAAAATGTAATCATTACACAACAAAAGCATTTAGTAGAAGAAAAACATAAAGAAATTACAGACAGTATTAATTATGCTGAACGCATACAGCGAAGTTTTTTAGCAAGTAAAGAATTGTTGGATGCAAACCTTGTTCCGTCATTGCGAGGCACGAAGCAATCTCAAACAACTGGTGAGATTGCTTCGCTTCCTTTGGTCGCTCGCAATGACGAAAACTACTTTGTGTTTTTTAAACCAAAAGATGTAGTAAGTGGTGATTTTTATTGGGCTTCAAAATTAAGTAATGGAAATTTTGCATTAGCTATTGCAGATAGCACAGGCCACGGTGTACCTGGTGCTATTATGAGTTTACTAAACGTAACCAGTTTAGAAAAAGCTATTGAACATCATACAAATCCTGCTGAAATTTTAAACCATACACGTTTAAACATTATTGAACGCTTAAAAAAAGATGGCAGTGCTGATGGCGGAAAAGATGGTATGGATTGTAGTTTGCTGGTTTTTGATTTTGATAAAAAACAATTACAACTTGCGGCGGCCAATAACCCTGTATGGATTATCCGGAAACGTCATTGCGAAGACAATAGCCTGAAGCAATCTCAAACTAAGCATGAGATTGCTTCGTTACCTCGCAATGACGACACTTATGAACTAATAGAAATTAAACCTGATAAAATGCCTGTTGGCAAAAGCGACAAACAAGATGTTCCATTTACCTTACACACTATTGAATTACACAAAGGCGATACCATTTATGCTTTAACGGATGGTTTCCCTGATCAGTTTGGCGGACCAAATGGTAAAAAGTTTATGAGCAAAAAATTGAAAGAATTATTAATTGCTAATAATCATCTTCCAATTGCCGAACAAAAACAATTACTTGAAACCACGTTTAAAAACTGGGTTGGTGATTTGGAACAGGTAGATGATGTTTGCATCATAGGAATTAAAGTGTAATTTTTTGTTACTTTTAATCATCATCTGTATTATGATACTATGCGACTAATCCTACTTCTACTATTATCTATACAGTTAATTTCTCAAACCAAAAAACTGGATACGGTTTTTTGTGATTGTAACCAGGCTAAGGTCATTGCCATTAACAGCAAAACCATTTATGGTAAAACTATTGCTCCTAAAGGATTTGGAGAAATAAAGGAAATTAGTACGTCTAAACAAAAAACAACTTATGCCTTTGAAAAAGAACATAATTCAGCTTGGTATAAACTCATCATTAATATAAATGGCGAATTAACCATGCATATTATTCCTACCAAAGCAGATGATGATTATGATTTTATGTTATTTAAATCTGGTAAAAATAATTTTTGCGATAGTTTACAAAAAACTAAAATAAACCCAATCAGGGCGTGTATTAGCAGAGATAAGGAAGAATTAAATGGCAAAACGGGATTAAATTATAAATCACAAAATGATTTTGTAAAGCATGGTGTTGGTCCCGCCTACTGTAAAAGCCTAACTGTAAAAAAAGGAGAAGTCTATTATTTAGTGCTAGATAATGTGTACGAAAAAGGAGATGGGCATACCATTGAGTTTGAAATTGCTCAGCCCGTTTTATTTAAAGGAACTGTAACAGATGATACTAACAAGCCTATTAAAACCGAAATTGCTTTAACCAATCAAAAAGGTGACACCGTATTACTTGAAAAAACAGCCGATGACGGCAGTTATAATTTTATGGCACCACTTACAAAAAATCAACAATACAATTTAAATTTTTATAATGATAGTAGTTTTAGCTTTACCAAAAGTATTAGCCTTGCTGATACTTTACAATTAAGAGCACTTAAAACAGTTTTACCAAAACTTAAAAAAGGAAATAAATATTCTATTGGTTCGATTAATTTTATTGGGGGTTCGGTGCAATATTTACCACGCGCCGTTCCATCCATGTATAATTTATATAAGCTTTTGAAAAAGAACCCTAATTTGAGAATTAAAATTATTGGGCACTCCAACGGAAGAGATATGCAAGATGAAAAAGGAATTATTGCATTTACTAAAGGAAGGGCTACTTCTATTCGAAATTATTTAGCCATCCAGGGCATTGATGAAAAACGAATAGAGATTGATGGCAAAGGTGATCACGAAATGTTATTTAAATTGCCAAAAGCCACCGCTGATGAACAAGAACAAAACAGAAGAGTTGAAATACTGGTGTTAGATTTTTAATGCTACTCTTCTTCTGGCTGCGGCATTGCATTTTTAAGTGCCTTAAAGAATTCCACTAATTGCAATTTTTGAGCATCCGTTAATTTAGCATCGCCATGCATTATTGTATACGAACTCATGGGCATTTCTTCTTCTTCTACCATTTCAATACACTCTTCTAATTTATGGTTTTTCTTTTTATCAGAATACGTTCCCCAAATCGAAAAATTTAAATGGTGGCTTCCTTCATCTATGTGATGTTTAATCCACCATGAAACTGGAGCAATATTGGTATACCAAGGAAAAGTTGGTTGATTAGAATGACAATCATAACAAGCAATTTTTAAGGTATTGGCAACTTCAGTATTTGCAGACGTTAAAACAATAAAATCTGTTGTTCCGTTAACCGGTTCATTTGTTTTGTCAATTCGAAAAGATTGAATCAATAAAAAAAATAACACTAAAAATACTCCTATATTTTTTGCAGTAAATCGTTTTTTCATTTTTAAAGTATTGTGAAATAATAACAATAAGTAAATATGAGGTTATTTTTTAAATCATACCTTTAATGTCACATTTTATTTTTTAATTACATTTGCCATATGCGTAAATTACTTTCTTCTAGCTTATTATTATTAAGCATTGCAACGAGTTTTGCTCAAAATAAAACTCCAATCACAGTAGCATTATATAACTGCGAAAATTTTTTTGATACTAAAGATGACCCTAATAAAAAAGATGACGAGTTTTTACCTGAATCTCCTATGAAATGGGACGAAATTCGTTTTATGAATAAATTAACTAAAGTGGCTCAAGTTTTAGATTCAACCGTTGCTGGAGATGGTTTACCTGCATTAGTTGGTTTAGTAGAAATTGAAAATAAAGAAGTGTTAGAAGAGTTGGTTTCCAAATCTCAATTCAAAACAAAATCGTATGGAGTACTCGCTACTGATAGTCCAGATGAACGAAGCATTGATTGTGGTTTATTATATGACAAATCTGTGTTTAGTTTAGTAGATTTTAAAGAATTAAATGCAACTAATCCTTTATTGGGAGATTATAAAACTCGCAATGTTTTATTTGCCACTTTAAAAGCAACTAATGGTGATGTTATATACGTGTTTGTTAATCATTGGCCAAGCAGACGATCGGGAGAGGCTGAGAGCGAACCTCGTCGCGTTTTTGCTGCCGAACAAGTTAGAGTTAAAATTAATGAATTACAGAAAAAAGACTCAAAAGCAAAAGTGATTGTGATGGGTGATTTTAACGACCATCCAACTGATAAAAGTATTTTAACCACCTTAAAAGCTAGCGATACACCAAAAGACAAAGGAGATTTATATAATGCTTATCAAACATTAGATGCTGCTAAACAAGGCACGCATTATTATGATAAGGAATGGAGGGTTCTTGACCAAATTATTGTTTCGCAAGGTTTTATTGGTGCTAAAAAGGGATATAAATTTGACCCTAAAAACGCACGCATCTTAAAGAAAGATTTTGTGTTATTTAAAAATAATAAAACTGGAGAGGAAAGACCAAATCGTACTTATAGTGGCGAAAAGTATTACAATGGTTACAGCGACCATTTAGCTGTTTATATAACACTAGACTAAGATTTTCATTTCATTTTTCAATAATTATAGCGAGAAAAATCTCGCTATTTTTTTATACTGTTTTTAGCTATTCATCACAAAAACTTATATCTTAGTCCATATCAAAAAAACAAAGCCCATGAAATATACAGCTATTAAAAAAGACTTATATATTGATAATCGTAAAAAATTTATAAAACATTTAAAGCCAAATTCAATTGCTTTATTCGTCAGTAACGATATTTTACCAACCAATGGAGATGGCTCATTTGGTTTTGTGCAGAATAGTGATTTATTACATTTATCGGGCATTGATCAAGAGGATGTTATTTTAATGATTTTTCCAGATGTAAAAGATGGGAAACATAAAGAAGTTTTATTTATTAAAGAAACCAGCGATTTAATTGCAGTATGGGAAGGCGCTAAGCTGACTAAAGAGCAAGCAAAAGAAGCAAGTGGAATTGAAAATATTTATTGGCATCATGAGTTCGAAAAAACATTTAAAGGTTTTGTGTTTCAAGCAGAGCATATTTATTTAAATAGCAACGAACACACTCGCCGCCATATTGATATGGAAACTGCTGAAATGCGTTTTAATAAAAAAATTAAAGAACAGTTTCCACTTCATACGATTCAACGTTCGGCGCCAATTATGCACCGCATTCGTGCCATCAAACATCCATTAGAAGTGGCGGCTATACAACAAGCCTGTGATATTACCGAAAAAGGATTCCGTCGTTTATTAAATTTCATGAAGCCTGGCGTAATGGAATATGAAATTGAAGCAGAATTAATTCATGAGTTTGTTCGTAACAGAAGTCGCGGTTTTGCATACGGACCAATTGTAGCAAGTGGCGAAAGTGCATGTGTACTGCATTATGTAGAAAATAACAGAGCGTGTAAAGATGATGATGTGATTTTATTAGATGTAGCTGCAGAATACGCAAACTATGCTAGTGATATGACTCGCGCCATTCCTGTAAACGGAAAATATACAGCACGACAAAAAGAAGTGTATAACGCTGTATTAAGAGTTATGAAATCTGCTACGGCAATGTTGAAGGTTGGTAACACGTTCGAAAAATATAACAAAGCGGTAGGCGATTTAATGACCGAAGAATTACTACAATTAGGTTTAATAAAATCTGACGAAGTAAAAAATCAAAATCCGGCCTGGCCAGCTTATAAAAAATATTTCATGCATGGTGCTTCTCACTTTTTAGGATTAGATGTACATGATGTTGGTTTTTTTGCTGAACCGATGCAAGCGGGAATGGTGTTTACTTGCGAACCAGGCATTTATATTCCAGAAGAAGGTTTGGGAATACGTTTAGAAAACAATATTTTAATTACCCCTACTGGTAATGATGATTTGATGAAAAACATCCCATTAGAGGCTGATGAAATTGAAGCTTTAATGAATAAATAACATTATCTCTTTGACAATCAACAGCTTAATTTAAAAAACCATATCAAACGAGGTTACCTTTAGCCCCTTTAGGTATTAATGTAAACAAAGACTTTATGTCGAAAGTAGCGTACACAGACCTTGAATTTATTGAAGGGCTCAAGCATAACAACGATGCGGTGTTACGCGCTTTATACAAAAAGTATTATAACCTCGTTCTTAAATATGTTGTAAACAATAGTGGTAACAGCGAAGCGGCGGCCGACATTTATCAAGAAACAATTATTGTTTTGTATGAAAATGTACAAAAGCCAATGTTTCAATTAAATTGTCAACTACAAACCTTTATTTTTTCGATTGCAAAACGCCTTTGGCTAAAGCAATTAAGAGGAAATGGTCATTTAGCTCGTTTTAAAGAAGACGAGGAAAATGAAGTAGTAGATGTTACCGATGAAATAACTGATCACCTGAAAAAAGAATCGGACATTGAAAAAATGAATGGTTGTATGGAAAATTTAGGCGAGCCGTGCAAAACACTATTAAAAGACTTTTACGTGTATAAATTAAGCATGGATGAAATATCCGAGAAATTTGGATATACCAATTCAGATAATGCAAAAACACAAAAATATAAATGTTTACAACGTTTGAAACGACATTTTTTTGAAGAAAAATAAATAGAGAGAGAAAATATAATTGAGAGAGACATGAGAGCAACAGAATTATTTGACAAACACATTTTTGGTGGATTAAGTACTGAAGAAAAAAACGAATTCGAAAATCGTATTAAAACGGATTCAGAATTTGCAAGTGCTTTTGAAAAACATAAAACCTTAATCGAAGGTCTTAATGAGCATGAGCAACGCGTTAATTTAAAACAAATTCTTTCTACTATTCACAATCAAGAATTTGGTAAAGACGCCAAAATTATTTCTATAAAAGAAGAAAAGAACTTTATTAAACAACACGGTAAAACATTTGCAGTAGCAGCATCTGTAGCTGTAATTGCTGTTATTAGTACGGTTACCATTTTAAGTACGGGCGGTTATTTGTTAAAACAACAAAGTAATGCTATCACCGATTTAAAGCGTGATGTTACTGAATTAAAATATTCTCAAGATGCCATTATTGAAGGTATCACGGGTGCAACTAATAAACGCATTAGAAACTATGCTCCTGCTAATATTGAAGGAACAGGTTTTGCTTTAAACAATAAAGGTTATTTTATTACTAGCTATCATATGGTAAAAAATGCAGACTCTGTATTTGTAACTAATAATGTGTTAGATAGAGCTTCGGCTAAATTAGTAGCAAGTGAGCCAACGTTAGATATTGCTATTTATAAAATAGATAATATTGATGCGATTAAAGATTTAGCGTTTCCTTTTTCTTTTAAAGATAATACATCTGAAATTGGCGACAAGATTTTTACATTGGGTTACCCACGTAGAGATGCTGTTTATGGCGAAGGCGCTTTAAGTTCGATGACAGGATTTAACAATGACACTACCATGTACCAAATTTCTATTCCCGTAAATCCAGGTAATAGTGGTGGGCCATTAATGGATGAACAAGGAAATATTATTGGTGTGATTCGCGGGAAACAAAGTTCTGCTGAAGCAACTGGTTTTGCTATCAAATCTAACTTTATTAAACAAACCATTGATAAGTTAGAAAATGACACCTTGAAAAAAGAGTTAAGTTTAGTAACTAAAAAATCAAACTTAAAAGGGTTGAAACGTAGCGAACAAATTAAAAAAATTCAACCATTTGTATTTAACGTCATGGTTTATAAAAAATAAAAATCTGTCAGTTCGAGCTAAGTCGACAACAACTAAAATAAAAGCCCTCGTTATTAATAACGAGGGCTTTTATTTTTCATTAATTTTTAGATTCCTCTTCTTTACGAAGCTCTTCCTCAATCTCTTTTTTACGAAGTTTCTGCTGGTAAATTGATTGTTTTTCTCTTTTCACCCTATCCTCTTTCTCTATCATATAATTACGTCTCATCATCTGACTTTGCATGGCACTAAAGTAGTCTTTAGTAGTGATAACAATAACACCGCTTGTGTTGTCTCCGTATTGAGCTGGAACACCTCCGGTAATAATTGCCATATTTTCTACCGATAACGACGGAACACCTGAAATGTTTGGAGATTTAACACCATCTATAATAAACGCCGTTGCATCACCTCTTCCTCCCCTCACATGAAAATCACCATTTTCATCTCTTGTAGCTTCTGAAGTTATATTAATTATTGCACTTCCTATATCACTATTATCTAGAGCCATATGAGCAAAATCATCTGCACTAATTTCCTTAATATTCATAAACGTTTTGTCGACTATTGGTTTAATGTAGGCAACAACCTCTACTTCAATTAATGTATTTGTAGATACGGCCACATCTAAATAAGTAGTTCTTTCTCCACTAATTCTAACATCCGTTACTTTTTTAGTTTGAGTTTCTGAACTACTTACCACAACATCATAACTACCAGCATTTAATGGTTTATAGGTATACATACCGTCTACATCTGTGTTGGTTCCGCCAACCAAAGAGCCACCTTGAATGATTTTAATAATGGCACCTATTACTGGTTCATGAGTGTCATTTAATATTTGACCTTTAAGGGTGCCTGTTGAGCCTTGAGCTGAGGCAGATAAACTGCTGATTCCTATTAGAATAGCTGCTAGATGTTGTTTTAAATTTTTCATATTACTTATTTTTAATGGTTAAATTTATTTTATTCAAAATGCATTCTTTAACTTTAAGACGTGAGGCATAATGCTTTCCATAAAAATTAGCAAAAAAATAGTTTTATGGAATAAGTAATCATGTGCGTCTATTAAACAGATATGTGGCTTTTTAAGAAAAAAGAATATAACAGCGACGAAGAATTGTTGAAACACTATAAACAAAGTGGCAACAAAGACCTGTTTGCTGATTTATTTAAAAAACATGTATCGGTAGTATATGGAACCTGTTTGTTTTATTTGCAAGATAAAGATGAAGCGCAAGATGCCACCATGCAATTATTTGAAAAGTTAATGCTGGATCTTAATAATAGAGAGATTGATAATTTTAAAGGTTGGTTAAGTTTTGTAGTTCGCAACCATTGTATCTCCATCATTCGAAAAAATAAATCTCAAAACAAGCATATAAAATCTTTTTACGAATTTGAATATGAGGATGCTAATTACGAAACGGAAGAAAAAGTAAATGCTGTAAGCGACGATGTGATGTTAGAGAACATGAAACTGTGCTTACCTAAATTAAAAGAAAATCAACGCGTATGTGTAGAATTATTTTACTTGAATAATAAAAGCTATCAGGATATTGCAATCCAAACGGGATTTACTTTAAACGAAATAAAAAGTTATATCCAAAATGGCAAACGAAATTTAAAACTACTATTAGACGCTTCGACTACGCTAAGCGTGACAAAAAAATAAATAAACAAAATGCTTAACCCCAACGACATATCAAATTATAATAATCTAACAAAAGCACAGAAACAGGCTTTGGAAAAAGACATGCAACTAGATGATTTAAATTATTTTTCATCTATTGCTTTCGAACAATTCAAAGTTTCTAATTCGGAGATTAATAATTTAAATGACTTAATAAATAAAAAGACAAGAGGAGGTAATTCTTCTTTCAATATAATTTTCATTAGTTTATTATGTGGTTTATTGATTGGCATTTCCTTTTTCTTTGTCATTTTTCAAAAAAGTAAAAACCATCCTTCTGTTTACCAATCTATTGAGGAAGAACAAGCTGCTAATGCATTAAATAATATTATTAAACAAACAGACACTGTTTTTCCAATCATTGAACATAAAATTATAGAGCACTTCCATACGGTTGCAGAGAAAATAGAAGAAACGCCAGTATTAGACATGCCAGAAATATTGTCAAGCAAACCAATAAGTTTACCTTCAATAGAAGATACAGAAGAGGATCTTGTTTTTGCCTTTACACCAAATGCCCCTATAGTGTTTATTAGTGATTTAAAGGTAACCAATTACCGTATGTATTATTTTAAACAAAGCGATGCTATTGATTTGTCTATTAATACGGGTGTCGCTGCGCAATATGGCAGCAAGGCAGATGCTGAAAAGCCTGAACTAAATAGCTCTAATACTTATTTAGCTCATAGGATTATTGCACAAGCGATGCGATTGTTTAACTCTAAAAATATAGTTAGTTGCATTGAAGAGTTAAACATATTATATCATTATAATAAAAATGACGCTAATGCTCAATTTTATTTAGGGATGTGTTATTTTCAATTAGGAAAATATACTTTGGCTGAAACTTACTTTCAAAAAAATTTAGACAACGTTAATAATATTTTTCATCAGGAATCTGAATTTTACCAGGCACTTTGTTTGTTGAACCTAAAACAAACGGAAGAGGCCGTAAAACAATTACAAAACATTGCCAAAAATAAAGGTTTTTATAGCGAACGCGCTAAAGAAACTCTAAGCAAACTACCAAAATAGTTTTATATCTTTGAGATGTAATGGATAAAAGCATTAGACTAGATAGTTATTTGTGGGCCATACGAATGTTTAAATCGCGTTCATTAGCTAGTGATGCAATTAAAAATAATAAAGTAAAGTTAAACGATGAAATAGTAAAAGCAGCCCATATTGTAAAAATTGGTGAGCGCTATACTTTATCTTATCCTCAAGGCGTTAAGAAAATAATTGAGGTAACCGGCATTATTGATAAACGTCAAAGTTTTGAAATTGCCAAAGCCAATTATATTGATCACTCTCCACCTATCGAAAAATTAGAATATCAACCTTCGGTATTTGTAATGCCAAACATGTTGCGCGACAGAGGTGCTGGCCGTCCTACAAAAAAAGACAAAAGAGATATGGACGATTTTAGAAGGGACTAGAAATTTTTTGTATATTTGATAGTATCAAATGATGCTATCATGAACCCCCCCTACGATATAACTCCGCTTATTTTAAAGTTAACTTCTGTCATTTCTGAAAAAATTGGCGCTATAAACTCTTCTCATTTGCAGAGACCGACAACAGAGTTAAGAAAAAAAAACAGAATTAAAACCATTCAATCTTCTTTAGAAATTGAAGGGAATACTTTATCAGTTGAACAAATTACTGCCTTAATGGATAATAAACGTGTTTTGGCTCCACAAAAAGATATTTTAGAAGTACAAAACGCCATTGCAACTTATGATCAACTAAATAAATTAACTTATACGAGCTTTACTTCTTTATGTAAAGCACACAAACTATTAATGACTGGTTTAGTTGAACAAGCGGGTAAACTTCGTAATAAATCAGTGGGAATTGTTAAAGGAAAACAATTAGCACATGCAGCACCACCCGCCTCAATGTTAAAAGCTTTGCTTAATGATTTATTTTACTACTTAAAAAAAGATGATGAAATACTTTTAATAAAAAGCTGTGTGTTTCATTACGAATTTGAATTCATTCATCCTTTTGTGGATGGTAATGGCAGAATGGGACGTTTATGGCAAACCCTAATTTTAAAAGAATATTCTGCTGTTTTTGAATTTTTACCTATAGAATTAATTATAAAGCAAAAACAAAAAGAATATTACAATGCTTTAAGTTTATCTGACAAACTAGGTAAATCAACTCCCTTCATAGAATTTATGTTAAGCGTTATAAGTGAAGCTTTGGAAGATGTTTTAAACACACAAAACAAAACTTTGTCTTCCCAAGATAGAGTCAGTTTGTTTAAAGAACAAACCAAAATAAAACGATTTACCCGCCAGGATTATTTACGAGCCTTTAAAGAAATATCGACAGCAACCGCCAGCCGGGATTTAAAACAAGCTGTTGATTTAGGTTTAGTTAAAAAGACAGGAGATAAAAATAAAACAGAGTATTGGTTTGGTTGATAAATACCAGCGTTTTGAAATTGCCAAAGCCAACTATATTGATCACTCTCCACCTATCGAAAACCAGAACGCCAACCTTCGGTATTTGTAATGCCAAACATGTTGCGAGATCGAGGTGCTGGTCGCCCCACAAAAAAAAGACAAAAGAGATATGGATGATTTTAGGCGTGATTAAATTGCGTTAGGGATAGAACGAAAATCCTTTGCCTGCCCTTGCAAAGATTATAGTGATAGCCCGGCCGCTTTTCGCGGAAACGCCCAAATCATTAAAAATTTAATTAGCTCTTACTGAATATAACTCAGCTTTAACATGTTCGTACGCCCTTTTTCTTTCATTGGCATACTTGCTAAATTAATTACCAAATCATCTGCTTTCACAAATCCGCCTTGTTTAATATATTCTTTTAAATCAGAAATAGTTTGATCGGTGCTTTCGTATTTATCATAATAAAAACCACGCACGCCCCATACTAAACTCAAGGCATTTAATAAATATTGATTGTCGGTGAAAATATAAATGTTTGCTTTAGGACGGTGACTACTTAATTTGAAAGCTGTGTAGCCGCTATGCGTCATAGATACTATGGCTTCTACACCGGCTTGTTTTGCCATCACACTCGCGTTGTAACAAATACTGTCAGTAATATATGTTACTGTTTTTAAATCTGGCTCATGTTCCTTATAATAAATACGATCATCAGCTTCTATTTGCGTAATAATGCGTCGCATGTATTCAATTACTTTTACTGGGTAGCGCCCTACTGATGTTTCTGCACTTAACATAACAGCATCAGCTCCATCTAATACCGCATTAGCCACATCGTTTACTTCGGCACGTGTTGGCGTGTATGCTGTAATCATACTCTCCATCATTTGCGTTGCAATAATTACAGGCTTAGATGCTAAAATACATTTGTTGACAATCATTTTTTGTAATAAAGGCACTTGTTCCATTGGCATTTCAACACCCAAATCTCCACGAGCAACCATTACTGCATCTGTTACTTCAATAATTTTATCAATTTCCTTAATCGCTTCTGGTTTCTCAATTTTAGCAATAACGCGCGCAGGTTTCTTCTTTGAGCGAATGATATCTTTTAGTTCAATAATATCCGTAACACTTCTTACAAAAGATAATCCTATCCACTCGAAATTATTTTCTAAAGCAAAATCTAAATCACGTAAATCTTTTAAGGTTAAACACGGTAAAGAGATTTTTGTGTTAGGTAAGTTCACGCCTTTTTTAGAAGATAAAATACCGCCAGCTATAATGGTACAACGTACTTCGTCTTTTTTGTTGGTTTCAATTACTTTTAGCGTAATTTTTCCATCATCAATTAACACTAATTCGCCAGCTGCTACATCTTGAGGAAACTGAGGATAAGTAATAAATATTCTTTCAGCAGTTCCTTCTGCTTCTTTAGTTGTAATAATAATTTCGTTACCATTAATTAAATCAACCGCATTATCTTTTACTTTACCTATACGTAATTTAGGGCCTTGTAAATCTCCTAAAATACCAACATGGCGATTTAATTTTTTATTTAACGTTCTGATATTATCTACTACGTGCTTAATAGGCTCATAATCTCCATGAGAGAAATTAATACGGCAAATATCTAAACCTGCATTAAATAATTCTTCAAGAACAGCAATGTTTTCTGTTGCCGGACCCATAGTGGCAACAATCTTTGTTTTATTATAAGTATAGTTCATAGTGATAAATTGGTAGTACGAATGTAACAATTTCAGAGTAAAAAATGGCATTATTAAATCATTATCTAATTTTGTACCTTAGCCACTTTTAATATCATTATGCCTAACAAACTTGAAAAATTTGCCGAATTAAATAGCTTTTCCAACACCCTTGCTTTTCATCATTTTGACATCCCAAATGGCTTTGCAACAAAAGGAAAATGGCACTTGGATATGTTTAAAAATCAAAATCCTATTGTGTTAGAATTAGGCTGTGGACAAGGCGAATACACCATTGGTTTATCCGAAAACAATACTTCTAAAAATTTTATTGGCGTGGATGTAAAGGGTAATCGCATTTGGACGGGCGCAAAAAAAGCTATGGAAAACAAGATGAATCATGTGGCTTTTTTAAGAACTCGTATTGATTTTATTGACCAGTGTTTTGCTGAAAACGAAATTTCTGAAATATGGATTACCTTCCCAGATCCTCAACCACAAAAAAATAGAGCTCGCAAACGCTTAACTAATCCTGACTTCTTTTTAAATCGTTATAAAAAAATATTAAAGCCCGGTGGACTTATTCATTTAAAAACCGACAATACATTTTTTTACGAATACACCATGGATGTTATTAAAGAACGCAACTTGCCTTTACTATTTGCCACAAACGATTTATATAAAAATTGTCCAGAGGGTAGAGAAGAATTAACCCGCATTAAAACCTATTACGAAACCCTTTTTACTGGGCGTGGAGAAGATATTAAATACTGTTGTTTTCAATTAAGTTAAATGGCAATTAAACGATTACCCCATAAAACACATTTTTATAATAAGCTACTTAAAAGTATTGCTTTAGGTACCATGTTTTTAATTGTATCCTTGGGCGCCGGTGTAATTGGTTATCATTACTATTTTAATATTAGTTGGTTAGATAGCTTGCTAAACGCCAGTATGATTTTAACAGGCATGGGTCCAGTTGATAAAGCCGAAACAGACGGAGCAAAATGGTTTTCGTCCATTTATGCTATTTATAGCGGCGTGGCTTTCTTAACGAGTGTAGCTGTTATCTTTGGGCCTGTTGTTCATCGTTTTTTACATCAGTTTAGGATTGATGTAGAGGAATAGTCATAAATAAACCACATAGTCACATAGATTAAAATTAAGACATGGGATTAAAAGAGTACCTAGAATTGAAGCGTTGCTTCAATTTACTATATACACTAAATTCAAATTCCTAAAAATTCTAAAAACTATGTGACTATGTGTTTAAAAACAAACCAATTCAGTGTTTTTTCTAGTATATTCGTCTAAATTAAAATTGATGTTATCACTATTTATAAGTTGGAATCCTAGTCCCGAAATTTTTACAATTCCTGGCATTGATTGGCCGGTGCGTTGGTATGGTTTATCATGGGCAATGGCCTTTATTGGTTGTCATTTTTTTATGAATCGTATTTATAAAGCCGAAGGAAGAACCGAAAAACAATTAGACACTTTAACCTTATATATTGTAGTTGCTACAATTTTAGGAGCTCGTATAGGTCATTGTTTATTTTATGATTTTCCTTATTACTCCACACATCCATTAGATATACTAAAAGTATATGAGGGTGGACTGGCTAGCCACGGAGGAGGCATAGGAATTATTATTGGAATGTGGTTGTATTGCCGCAGTACTAAAGAAAGTTGGTTATGGTTATTTGACAGATTAATTGTGGTGGTGCCTTTTGCTTCGTTTATGATTCGTTTTGGAAACTTAATGAACTCCGAAATTATTGGCGAGCCAACTAATGTACCATGGGCTTTTGTATTTCATCAAGTAGATGAGTTACCTCGTCATCCAACACAATTGTATGAAGCCATTTTTTATGTTTTCTTATTCGTATTGTTTTACTGGCTTTGGAAAAACAAACGTAACGATTTTGGAAAAGGATTTATGTTTGGATTATTTTGTGTATTAATGTTTAGCTTCCGTTTTTGTATGGAATTTATGAAAGAAAACCAAGAAGCTTTTGAAAACGCTTTACCAATAAATATGGGGCAAATATTAAGTATTCCTTTTGTTTTAGTGGGATTTTATATGATGTTCCGTTCTAAGAAAAACACTAATCACACTTCTACTATTAATTAACATTATGACTTTACTTAACACCTTTGATCCAAAAACAAGCGAAGAAACATTTAAGCGTTTAGAAAATTTAAATTATACAAGCAAGTCACAATGGGGTAAAATGAATGTAGCTCAAATGTTAGCGCATTTAAATGTAACGTATGATTTAGCTTATGATAAAATTCAGTCTCCGGCTAATTTTTTTACAAAAATTTTGTTGAAGGTTCTTGTAAAGCCAATTGTAGTCAGCGATAAACCTTACAAAAAAAATTCACACACGGCTCCTGTTTTTATTATTACTAATGAGCGTGATTTTGAAAAAGAAAAATCCATCTTTATTGATAACGTAAAAAAGACAGAGGCTGACGGTGTCGCTTTTTTTGAAGGTAAGATAAGTTCTTCTTTTGGGCCAATGACTGCTAA
Source organism: Bacteroidia bacterium (assembly GCA_046594225.1). GTDB lineage: Bacteria > Bacteroidota > Bacteroidia > B-17B0 > Aurantibacillaceae > UBA4416. The sequence goes on along the minus strand of JBKJPW010000163.1, from coordinate 12,875 downwards.
AGAATGGAGTACGCAGTTTTACAAACACATTGATCATCACTTTACGCAGTTTGGAGTTTAGAGATTTATAGCATAACAAAACGCACCAATAAATATTGGTGCGTTTTTCATTTAAACCCTGTTTAAAACTCCGTTTTAGTTTTTACCTTATTTCGCATTTAATCCATCTTTTATTAATTATCTTTACCTAAAGCACATTTGCTGTGCTTATTATTATTATGGCAAAAGGAAAAAAGAAACAAGCAAACCGCTATTTATTTGAAGAAGTATTAGCGTTTTTAAAACATAACGACGGAAAATCATTTAACTACAAACAATTAGGTTCCGCCATGGAGATTGATGATGAAAGCGATCGCTTTGCATTAATTGAAGTCCTAGAAGAATTAAAACACCAAGGTTTTGTGATTGAAACTGATATTGGAAAATACACCGCTAAAGAATCCAAAACATACCAAACTGGAACCATTGATTTTACTGCTTCTGGAACATCTTATGTTATTATCTCAGCCGAAGAACCAGATGTGTTTATTCCTCAATACAGAAGCAAAGATGCTTTACACGGTGATTTAGTAAAAATAAACATCACCAATAGCAACAGCAGAGGAAAGCCAGAAGGTGAAGTAATTGAAGTGATTAAACGCAATAAAAAAAGATTTGTTGGTACGATTCAAATCAATCCAAAGTTTGCTTTTGTTGTTTCTGATTTTACTAAAATACATGTTGATTTTTTTGTTCCATTAGCTGATATTAACGGGGCTAAAAACGGACAGAAAGTTGTTATTGAAATGACTGAATGGCGACGTGGCGATAAAAATCCTAACGCTAAAGTTGTTGAAGTACTTGGTAATGCAGGTGAGCACGAAACCGAAATTCACGCTATTATGGCGGAGTATGGTTTACCAATGGTGTTTGCACCAGAGGTTGAAGCTGCCGCTAAAAAATTAGCAACCAATATTACTCCCGAAGAAATTGCAAAACGCAGAGATTTTAGAGGCATCACTACTTTTACAATTGACCCGCATGATGCCAAAGATTTTGATGATGCTCTTTCTTTACAAAAATTAGAAAACGGAAATTGGGAAGTTGGTGTGCATATTGCAGATGTAACTCATTATTTAAAACCTCATACAATTTTAGATGATGAAGCCGTAAGCCGCGCTACATCTGTGTATTTAGTAGATCGTTGTGTCCCGATGTTACCTGAAGTGTTAAGTAACTTTGCCTGTTCATTGCGTCCACACGAAGAAAAATATTGCTTCAGCGCCGTATTTGAATTAGATGATAACGCACAAATTCAAAACCAATGGTTTGGTAAAACTGTTATTTATAGCGACCATCGTTTTAGTTACGAAGAAGTTCAAACAATTATTGAAACGGGCGAAGGTCCATACAAAGACGAAATATTTACATTAGATAGATTAGCAAAAATTTTACGCGCCGAAAGAACATCTAAAGGTTCTATCTTTTTTGACAAAGCCGAAGTGAAGTTTCAATTAGATGAGGCAGGAGCACCAACAGGTGTTTATTTTAAAACACAAAAAGATGCCCATAAATTAATTGAAGATTTTATGTTATTAGCAAACCGTAAGGTGGCTGAGTTTTTGGGTAAAAAACCAAAAGACGATTCTCAAAAGGGACAAAACGCCAGGAAAGAAAAGCCAGATAAAAATGCGGATGCAGTTGTGTATCGTATACATGACGTTCCTAAAGATGAAAAGTTAATGGAGTTAAATAATTTTGTGGAGCGTTTTGGATATTCTGTTGCGGTTGGTAATAGAACAAAAACAGCACAATCTATCAATAAATTATTACAAGACGTTAAAAATAAAAAGGAACAAAGCATGATTGAACTACTAGCAGTTCGCTCCATGCCTAAGGCTATTTATACAACTAAAAACGCAGGCCATTATGGTTTAGGTTTTGATTACTACACACATTTTACGTCTCCTATTCGTCGTTATCCTGATGTAATGGTGCACCGTTTATTAGAAGCCAAATTAAATCATGCGCATTATTTAAAAGCGGAAGAATTAGAATTGTTATGTAAACATTCTTCTGAAATGGAAAAGTTAGCCTCAGATGCAGAACGCGCTTCTATTAAATACAAACAGGTAGAGTTTTTAGAAAACAAAATCGGAATGGAGTTTGAAGGCGTGATTAGTGGCGTTACCGAGTGGGGAATATTTGTAGAGATTATTGAAAACAAATGTGAAGGTCGTGTAAGTACGCGCGATATGAAAGATGATCAATACAGTTTTGATGAAGACAATTACCGTATTGTTGGAAGACGCACAGGGCGTATTTATACCTTAGGCGATAAAGTAATTATTAAAGTAAAACGTGCCGACTTAGTGAAAAAACAATTAGACTTTGAGTTTGTTTCTGGTGAACCTTCTGTTAAAAAAGAGGAGATTAGAAATTCTAAGAAGTATAAAAAGAGAAGGTAGTACAATATGAACCATGTATATTGCATTGGTTTATCATTATGATAACCTATATGTTAGTTAGCTGAAAGCGTATAAAAATCCGTAATTCCACCTAAGAAATATATTTGGAATTTGTTATCTTAAAAGTTATCTTTGTCGTATGAATAATGAAAGGCAAATTATATTTCACGAACAGCACTTTCAGGACTTTTACTTAGACCAAAATGACAAGGTTAAAGAAAAAATTGGTTATGTTTTTCGTGTGATTAAAACGGTAGACAAAATTCCTGAAAAATTTCTTAAACATATTGAAGGAACAGAGGGTTTGTTTGAAATAAGAATCGAAGTTGGTAGTAATGTTTATAGAGTATTTTGCTGTTTCGATAAAGGTAATCTAGTTGTGCTGTTCAATGGATTCCAGAAGAAGACTCAAAAGACGCCTCGACAGGAAATCGAGATGGCAGAAAGATTAAAAAATGAATATTTTAAATTAAAGATAAAAGAAAATGAAAAAGGACAAAGCAATAAGAAACGCTAAAAACTTTGACGAGTTATTAAATATTCAATATGGAGAAATTGGCGAGAAAAAACGTGATGCGTTTGAAGAAGCCGCTCAATATTTTGTTATTAGCGAAACTTTGAAAGACGCTAGAAAAGAAGCGCATATGACGCAAGAGGAACTAGCAAATAAAGTTGGTACTAAGAAAAGTTACATATCGAGGTTAGAAAATGGAAAGTGTGATATTCAATTATCGACACTATACAGAATTTTCGAAGATGGTTTAGGAATTCGTGTAAGCTTGTTAATTGGTTAATAAACCCGCCATTGGCTAAGACACCCTACTGGCAAGACGCATCAACTATGTTTAATAAAAAAACCGCACCAATCATTAAGGCGGTTTTTGTTTTTTACAATACAGCCATACTGTCTGCCAACTGGCGACAGCATGACCTCTTAAAACTTAGTAATCAAAATTTCAGTTCTACGATTGGCCTGGTGTTCGTCTTCAGAACAGCTTGATTTAACTGCTCCTTCGCAAGCGCAACCATTTATCAATTTACTTTCGCCATAACCCTTAGTAAAAATTCTGTTTTTGTAACGCCTTTTGATACGATATAGGTAGCAGATGACTTTGCGGCCCCCCTCTTAATTCATAATTTTTAGCGATAAAAACAATATATTTGGTATGAAAAAAACCTTGTTTTATAATGTATTTAAAATGAATCTAACCATTAAACGTTTTATATATTTTCTGTTGTTTGTTTCAGGCCTTTTTACCGATGGTTATGGGCAATATTCTGCGGAATTAAATAAATTGTTGAAAGATGTAAAAGAGGCATCTTTTGGAGATTCTGTTACTTTATTTAGAATTGGCCAACAAACTATTCTAAAGGCTGCTCAAACACAACACAAAGGAGCAGAAGCAGAAGTGTACATATATTATAGTAATTACTTTTACTATACTCGTAATATCGATCGAGCAAAAGCTTATTTCGAAAAAGCTAAATTAAAAGCTCAAACGTTTTCTAATAAACACATTGAAACCTTAGCTGATATTCGCTTAATGTTTATTGATTATGAATTAGGAATAAACGAAGGCGCCGAACAAGATCTTCTTAATCTACTTCTTGAAACAAAACAAAACAAAGACTACGAAAACCATGCTGAGTTGCTAAATTTATTAGGCATTATCAAAGAATCAAAAAATCAACTTCAAGAAGCGGCCGAATTATATATTGAGGGCTTAGCTTTTTCTGAGTCTCATGCAATACCACATTATCCCGCTGTGTTTAAAAACAATTTAGGTTTAATAAAATTGTTTTCAAATCAAACCGACGATGCTTTAGTTGACTTTGAAAAGGGTTTAGAATCAGCTAAAAAAGAAAACGATAGGAATTTGGCCAGCCACATTAAAATTAATATTTGTTTAATTTATGTTACTAAAAATAAAATTGATACGGCTTTAAAAATATTTGCTGAAGTCATTAATTACACGCGTACAAATAATCATCCTAGAGAATTATCCGCTGCATTTATAAATCTTGCATCTGCATTTAATAACTCTAACAAAAAAGAATTTGCTTTAGCCTACACCGATTCGGCTATTTCTGTTTTAAAAAATCATTCCTTAAAAAAAGAACTGACCAAAGCTTATTTAGAAAAAACAGATGTTCTTGTTGGGCTTAATAGAAATAAAGAAGCTCGCGAAACACTTGAATTATCGAAAGCCATTTTTACTAAAACAAACAGCCTAGAGGATGAAGCTTCCTATAATTTATTATTGTATCGAATTGAAGAATCAGAAAAAGACTATAAAAAAGCGCTAGGCAATTTTTTATCTTATCGCAAAATAAAAGATAGCATCGATCAAACCGTTAATGGAAAAATAATTCAAGAGCTACAATTAAAATATAACGTTCAGAAAAAAGAGGTTGAGTTAGAAAAAGAAAAATCAAAATATCTTTTATTAGAACAAAAACATCAGGATGAACGATTTTTTAAATGGTTGTCGATTGGGATTTCTCTTATCGTTTTAATATTAGTAATCAGTTCGGTGTACTATTTATATTCTTTAAAAATCAGAGAAAAACAAGCGTCGTTCAGTCAACAATTAATTGAAAATATTGAAGAAGATCGTTTAAGAATTTCGATGGATTTACATGATGATATTGGTCAATCCTTATCCATGATAAAATCTAAAATAGCTGTTTTAAAACAAGATAGTGAACATAAAATTTTAGAAACAGAATTATCGAGAGTAATAGAACAAACTCGCGAGATTTCGAAAAATCTTTACCCTTCCTATTTAGAAAAAATTGGGCTCGTTCGTTCCGTAGCACGTTTAATGGAAAATATACAGTCTTCCACAAAAATAGAGTGCAGTTTTGATGTGACAGATAAAGTAGAAAGCTTATCTCTTCAAACCAAAACACATATTTATCGTATTTTGCAAGAATGTACTAATAATACCATCAAACACGCAAAGGCTAGTGCATTAAAAACTTCTATTACTGAAAAAAGTGGTGAGTTTATAGTTGTTTATCAAGATAACGGAATAGGCATGTCGTCAAAACAAAAAAACGGCTTAGGTTTATTGTCTATTAGAGAAAGGGCTAAAATTATTAACGGAAGCGTCAGTTTTGAGGATAAAACGAATAAAAGTTTTAAATTAACACTAAAATTCAGCGCATCTTAAATGAGTCAAATTAAAACATTATTAATTGCAGATGATCATCCTATTTTTAGAAAGGGCTTGATGGATTTACTTCAACATTCTTTTCCTAAAGTAAAGATTATTGAATGCCATAATGGTGCAGAAGCAATTGATGGAATTTTAAAATTAAAACCAGATATCGCCATTTTAGATATCAATATGCCTGAGGCAAATGGCTTAGATGTTTGTAAGCATGTTATCAAAGAACAATCTGCTACAAAAATCATTATCCTTACCATGTATCAGGAAAAGGAAATGATTAAAAATGCGATGTTGTCTGGTGCCATGGGTTATATTTTAAAGGATAATGCTGTAGATGAAATTATGGACTGTGTGAATACGGTTGCTGATGGGGAAAACTATATTGGCACAGCGATGTTACCTTATAACGTAGAGTTATCCCTTGAAGACAAGAAAAAACAACAATTAGTTGAGGGCTTAAAAACACTGAGCCAGGCCGAATTAAAAACATTAAAATTAGTTAGCCTAAATAAAACTTCTAAGGAAATTTCGGAACTTTTATTTTTATCAGAAAAAACAGTAGAGAATTACCGTTCACGTATTTGTCAAAAATTAGAATTACCGCCACGCAATAACAGTTTGGTTATTTGGATTAGCGAAAACAAAGAATTGCTTTCGTATATCAGCGAGTTTTAAATCTATTCTTCTTAAAAGAAAAAAGCCTCTTCTATAATTAAAGAAGAGGCTTTTTCAATTAAACTAAACTGCCTATAAAATAGCTCTAAACAATAAGAATAAACCTCCTGATAAAATCATAGTTACAGGCAAAGTTAATGCCCAGGCTAAAAAGATGTTTGTGATAGTTTTGCGTTGTAAATTTTTTAATCCTTTTTTTGCAACCATGCTTCCCATAATACCAGAACTTAACATGTGTGTTGTGCTAACCGGAACACCATAAGCAGATGCCACACCAATACCCATAGATGCAACTATTTCAGCGGATGCTCCCTGAGCATAACTCATGTGTTGTTTTCCAATTTTTTCGCCAATGGTTTTTACAATTCGTTTCCAGCCAATCATTGTTCCTAATCCTAATGAAACTGAAATCATAATTATAACCCAAGATGGCGCATATTCTACTAATTTTTTAGCTGATTTAATTTCTGTTTTTAAAGAGTTGATGTCGTTTTTTGAAATTGCTACGTTTTCACTCTTTAATAATTTTTCGGCGCTTTTCGTGATTTTTACGATGTCTTTTCGTAATTCAAAACGATCTGTTAAAGCAACTGCTTCTGAAAAATTTTTGCCTGCCGTTGCTTCTGAGAAATGGGCAGCTTGTTTTTTAATTGTTGTGTAATTTTTAAATTCTTCTTTTCCAAACTGTGTTGTATCTGTTGAAGAGATAATTTTATTGATTACAGCAACGTTTGCATTAACACTTTGTAAATTAATTTCTGAATCTAATGAAAAACTTGCTGGTAAAATAGCAATCAAAATCATCATCACTAAACCTACTCCTTTTTGACCATCGTTTTGTCCGTGAAAAAAACTTACTAAACCACAAGTTGTCCATAACAACATACGAATCCAAATTGGAGGCATTTTTCCTGGTATTGGTTCTTTATATATAATTTCATTTTTTACTAAGCGTTTAAAAATAAACATCATTAAAATAGCTACGGTAAAACCAGCTAATGGCGAAATTAACAAGGCTAAACCCGTATCTTTTGCTTTGTCCCAGTTTACAGCACTTCCGCCAACGCTATCTGGTAAAAAATAAAAGGCTAAACCAATACCAATAATGGATCCTATTAATGTGTGTGAACTTGATGCGGGTAAACCAAAATACCAGGTTCCTAAGTTCCAGATAATCGCTGATAATAATAAAGCTAAAATCATAGCAATACCGTGATATACGTTGCTGTCTACCAACACTTCCATAGGTAATAAGTTAACAATTCCCATGGCTACCGCAATTCCACCAGTCATTACGCCTAAAAAATTTAAAATACCACTATACACAACCGCTGTGGTTGGTTTCATAGAGTTTGTATAAATTACAGTTGCTACTGCGTTTGCCGTATCATGAAACCCGTTTACAAATTCGAAAGTACACGCTAATAATAAGCAGATTACTAAAAAGATTATTAATGTTGTTGTCATATTAGTTTTTTTGTAAAAGTAAGCTGTTAAGCTTTTAGCTATGTTAAGTTAATGTTAAGTTAAAAGTTTAATTGACATTGCACTCTTAAAAACGAACCCACTTGGTAATTGTCTTTTTTTGCTCTATCTGAAGTCCATTTTGAGGAATGAACCCAACTAACTACCACTTCTAATTGTTTTAATGGTTGATATTCTATTCCTCCCTCAAACTCTTCCACTTTATAAGCTCTGGCATCTAATTCAAATTTTTTACCGCCTTCATAATTTGTATACCTTGCAAATGGTATTAAAACTTGTTTTTTTAGTTTAATTAAATAACTTAAGGTTACATAACCTCCTTTTAAATTTTTTGTAGAAATAGAATCTAATAAATAATCATACTGAGGGCCTTTTCCAACATTATATTCTGCCTGAATACCAAATGGTTTTGGATATAAAACAAATGAACCCGCCACTCTTTCGTCTAAATACTCTAAACTTTTATTTTTCTTTACGCCGGTAGAAGTTTGGTCTAATTTATATTGCCCACTATACATTTGAACACCTGGCTCAATAATTTGATTCCATAATTTAAAAGGGTATGATAGCCTTGCTACCCAATGCGAATTATTATTTATTTCTGGTTTATTGGCCGTTTGTCCATTATACAAGCCAAATCCAACAACACCGTAATCTCCCGAGCCCTTTAAGCCATCGTTTACTAACGATGCATATAATTCTCTTACTTTTTGTGGGGCATAATAAAAAAATACTCCTAAATCGCGTTCGTTTGCAACCGCACTATTAAGGGCGTCATTTCTATCCAACGGTAATCTGTTTTGGCTTGATTGCATATTTTCGAAACCATAAGGGACTTTACTTTGTCCAACTCTAAATCTAAATTCTTTTTTATTATCAATAGAAACATCAAAGTAGGCGTCTCTAATTTGAGCAAAATGCAATCCTGTTGTAGAAGCTGAAGAAGCAAAATCTGGCTGAATATAAAAATAGACGTGTTCGTTCACTTGTCCACTCAAAATCAAACGATTTCTTCTGATAAAAAAACCACCAAAGTTTCCGATAGATTTATCTCCTTGATCGCTTTTTAAATCTGGATTTGTTTCAAACAAACGATTATACCTTACTTGTACATAACCACGTACCTGTATTTTATCGTACCAGTTTGTTTTTTTTTCGGAAACAGTAAAAGTTGATGTTGATGAAGTTTTATTGTTTTTTAAATCCTGCACCTCTTTTCTTAAATCCGTTAAGTATTTTAATAAAGAATCGTTAGAGACACCTGTGGTTTCTTGAGAAATGCCCTGGATTGTAAATAAAACAGAAACCAAAAGTAAAGTAAAGTTATTTTTCATGTATATTTAATATTAACGACAGCGAAATAATTACCGCAATATTAGATTTACATGTTTTTAATGTTATCAAATTGTTAAGAAGCAGAAAAGCCCCATAAAACTGGTGTTTTAGAGACTTAAAGTAAATTGTTTTAAAAACCGTCGGTTAAGGCGTTTATGTGCTTTATAAAATCAACCGTTGTGCGTTTGTTGTTTTTAATTAAAAACAATCCATAATCATCTAGTCTGCTTATTTCTACGTCTTTAAAATTTTCTATAATATATTTATCATAATTATAGTCGCCGGTATATATAATAAACGATTTATGAACCGCCTTTGTTTCCTCTAAAATTCTCCAGGTTCGCCTTTCGAATGATGGTTTAAATGTGCTTGGAAAGTCATCGTAAATAGCCGGTCCCGCATAATTTATTTCGTCGTCGTGCCACGCACTATTTACAATTACAAAATCAGAAACCTGCTGCTCCTTGCACATTTTCTTATACGTATCAAGCGCATCGGTAATTTCCTTGAGCGTGTTTAAATGCACGTGGCCCCACATTTTTTCCTGAACATGATATGCTAATGATGTTTTAAATGTAGCCTCCTTAAATAAAGTAAATACTAAAACCGTTGGGATTAATAGCCAAGTCGTTTTCTTGAAATCTATATCAAGGTTTATTATCATTAAATAAAAAAATATTGGGAAACCTAAATACATACGACTATAGGAATAAAAAGGCCAAACAATTCCATCACTCACCTTGCTTGAAAAAAAAGAAAAAACGATAATACCTAAAAACAACATATAAGAAAAAAACAATTTTTGGTTTTTCTTATACAATAAAATACCTAAAGCGATAAATGTAATTAATACAATGATACTTGTTTCTTCCATAAAAAAACCAATATGTGCAAATCGCTTACCTAAATTAAGAATAGCCTCTTTAAAGTATTCAAACGAATATTCGTTGGTAAGTCCATATAATACATAATTAGGGTTTGCTATATAAAAGTGATTTAATAAATAATCAATCGGTAGCGCTAATAGTAAGCCTATTACTGAATAGATATAATACGTTTTGTCCTTATAATTAATTAAGAATAGATAAAACAAAAACGGAAGACTTACAATTACAGAATTTTGACTCACCAAATAACCTACATATGCTAAAAAGGTATTTATTAAAATATATTTATAATTTTTTGGATTCAATAAACTCACCACAAATAAACTGGTAAAAAACAATCCCGTTACAAAGCCTCTTGGTATAGATGTCATAATATCAAATCCAACAGGCATACATAATAAAATTGCTAATACAAAAATTGCCTGTTCTTTTTTTTGTTTTTTGAATAGATAAAGGGCCGTAAACAAAAAAGGGGTTAAAAAGATAATGTGAGTGGCCATTGGTACTGCATAATACACAGGAACACCACATATTATAAAAGGCACTGCAAATAAGCCTTCCATCATGGTATTATAATCTTGCCCATAATAACGCGGCACATAAAACAAACCTTGAGAAAAATGTTTAGCGCCAGACCACATCACCACTTGATCATTATCAATACAATCAACATTTACGGTTAAAAAAAGGAAAAGGCGTTGAAGTAGAATAAAGAATATAAATAAAAAAAAGAAACCGTTTAATGTAGTTTCTTTTTTAAAATATGTTTTGATTGCATTTAGCACGCGTCTATCTTTTTTATTCTGTCGGCATGTCTTCCGCCTTCAAATTGTTCAGTTAAAAAAGCGTCTATGCATTTTTTAGCTTCTTCTACACTTATATATCTTGCCGGAAGCGTTAATATATTAGCATCATTATGCTGGCGCGATAGCGCCGAAATTTCAGAATTCCAGCATAAAGCTGCTCTAATTCCAGCGTGTTTATTTGCACTCATATTAATGCCATTACCACTACCACACATTAATATACCAAAAGTAACTTCATTATTAGTAACAGCAGTAGCTACTGCGTGAGCTGCATCTGGATAATCTGCGCGTTCTAAACTATAACAACCTTTATCAACAACATCAATATTTTTTATTTTTAAATACGATATTAGTACTTCTTTTAGTTCAAACCCAGCGTGGTCGCTACCTATTGCAATTTTCATATTTATTAAATTATTGAGTAAAGTTAAAAATAAAACGGCTATCAAAATTTGATAACCGTCTTTTTTTATTTTTTATTTAAAATGTCAATGTATTTCAAATATCTTTCAACTTCTTTGGTGTAATAATCGCTTTTATCATCTTTAAATTCGCGCTTAGGAGCGTCTTTTTTGTAAGATTCTAATAAGCCAGTTGCTTCTAATTTATCTTCTAAAAATTTTTCTTTAAATTTATCAATATCAGCGTTTATACCTCCCTCAGAGTAATATAAAACATCTTTTGTTCCACCATTTCCAGTGTTTTCTATATGTGAGTATAAACAAATATTACCTACTCGCATTATATAATATAAATACCCATTATTTTCTCTATGTAAACTCACGCCACCTGAACCATCTCCTCCATAAGTAAATAATGATGTTGGTAATTTAGAAAGACTCCTTCTATCAACTTCACCATTTTTATCAATAATTCTTAACGCTTCTCCACCTAATGTTCCCCAAACATGACTTCCTCTTTTTATTCTAATATCATTTGCTGGTTTATTTTTTAAATAATCTTCATAAGAATTATAAAAACGTCCCTGTTCGGATGTAGCCGCCTCTCCAGTAGAATTAACCGAAAAATTATCACCAACTTCTTTTATGTTTTTTATATCGTTTTCTGCAAACGGAATGTCGCCTTTATAAGACTTTATTAAATCTTTTGTATTTTCTTTATAGGTATTAAAAATTAACGATATATTTCCGGCATTATCTAATTTAAAATTATTGTATGGGTCTATTTGTGCCATATTACCATTGTAAACCGATTTTAATTTTTTTGTTGAAAGTGCTGTTGCTTTTTTAGTATCAAAAATTGTAATAGTAGGTTCAATAAAAACTTTTTCTACAAAATTATCTAACAATAAAGCAAATTTTGATTTATCGGGCGAATATACTATACGGTAAATTGTAAATCCAATTGTGTATTTAGATTTACATGGTGATTCTGATAATTGAATTGGGTTGCTTAAAACAGCTCCATTAATACCTAAAGTTTTTACATAACATTTTTTAAAACTTGCTTTCTTATCAAATACGTCATAAATAATATGTATGTAGTTATCAATTATTACTGTTGATGTTTTATTATATGGCAACAATGTCATTTCATCTTTAGTTTTATCTGGTATATTAAGATTAACTTGATAAAGTGCTTTTTTTGTTTTTATATCTACTTTTTCTATTCTCAATGGTGGTGTTAAATAACCATCAGCCTGCATTATAGAAATTGTATACTTATCGTCTTTAAAAATAAAAAAATCTTCATTATCTTCTTCTTGAGCATTTGAAATAAAAGATCCTACAATAAAGCAGCTTAAAATTAATTTCTTCATTTGATTGTTTTTAAAGGTTAAACACTTAATTTTATTACTTTGTAATAAAATTAAGTGTTACAAATAAGTTTTTTCTATATATTATATGGTCAAATAAAACTAATAATGTGTATAAGTAGTAATCAACGTTAATTAACACTCATAACAACACAAGCTGATAATGAGTGTTTTATATACAATGCTAATTAACAAAATTACTGTGTATAATTAAATTTATCGTTAATAAGTTTCGGTAATTAATTAGTGTTTTGTTAATAGCTAATTTACTTAGCCTAATTTTTCAT
>JBKJPW010000052.1:0-14949 GCA_046594225.1 Bacteroidia bacterium | reverse complement strand
TTTACATAACGACCGCTATTAATAACGCGTGCATGGTATCCTAGAGATTCAGCTTTGTAAGTTAAATAGTAAGGATCAACACCAATACAATGTCCGCCAACTAAACCAGGAAAGAATTTTAAGAAATTCCATTTAGTCCCAGCAGCTTCTAAAACATCGTATGTATTGATATTCATTTTATTGAAGATGATAGATAACTCATTCATCAAAGCAATATTTACATCACGTTGTGTGTTTTCAATAATTTTAGCAGCTTCAGCTACTTTAATACTTGAAGCACGGTGAGTTCCAGGCTCAACAATAATTTCGTAAGTTTTAGCAATTTCTTCTAAACTTTCTTTATCGCAACCAGAAACAATTTTTAAAATTTTAGTAATCGTATGTTCTTTATCTCCCGGATTAATACGCTCAGGAGAATAACCAACTTTAAAATCTTTCACGAATTTTAATTTCGATTCACGTTCTAAAACAGGAATACAGTCATCTTCTGTACAGCCAGGATAAACCGTTGATTCATACACTACATAATCTCCTTTTTTTAATACTTTACCTACAGTTGTTGAAGCACCAATTAATGGTTTTAAATCAGGTAAGTTGTGTTCATCTATTGGAGTAGGCACAGCGATGATAAAGAATTTTGCTTTCTTTAAATCTTCTAATTTGTGAGTAAAAGTGATATCAGATTTCGCAAAATCAGCTTTTGTTAATTCGTTACTTGGGTCAACACCTTTGTTCATCATATCAACGCGTTTAGCATTGATATCAAAACCTATTACTTTTACTTTTTTAGCAAACGCTAAGGCAATTGGTAAACCAACATATCCTAAACCAATAACTGCTATTGTAGCTTTTTTATCAACGATGTCTTTATAAATTCCCATAATATTTTTTTAAGTTCTTATTTATTTTTAATGACAGATTCAGGACGTAACGAGTAAATACGTTCAATGATATCAACCACCTTTAAGCCTTCTAAGGCATTGGTTGTAATTTTTGTTTTACCTGTAATAGTATCAACTACATTTTCAATTACATTGTGATGATTGTTTGCAGAACCTTTGTAAGCGCCATAATCGTTAGCTGGATTAGTTTCTTCTAAAACAGGCATTACATAATCTTTAATGTTACATACATCTACCTGATCCATATATTGCCCTCCAACTTTTATGCTTCCTTTGCTTCCAACGATTGTTAAAGATGATTCTAAATTTTTATCCCACACAGCTGTTGAGTAATTAATGCTTCCCATGCCGCCATTCACAAAATCAAAACTAACAAAGCCACTATCTTCAAACGCTGTAGAGTTTTGGTGATTAAAATCAGCAAACTTTGCTTGAATGTTTTTAATGTCTCCAAATATCCAGTACATGATATCAATCCAATGAGAGAATTGAGTAAACAATGTTCCACCATCTAAATCTTGAGTTCCTTTCCAACCACCAGCTTTGTAATAACGATCATCACGATTCCAATAACAGTTTAGCTGAACCATATATATATCACCAATCGTTTTTGATTGTACCACTTCTTTTAACCAAACACTTGGCGGCGAATAGCGATTTTGCATCACACAAAATACTGTTTTACTGTTTTCTAAGGCAGTGTAGATTATTTTTTCGCAATCAGCCTTACTTAAAGCCATTGGTTTTTCTACAACAATATGTTTATTAGCTTCTAATGCTTTTAAAGCATGTTCGGCATGTAAACCATTTGGTGTACAAACATTTATGACTTCAATTTCAGGATGATTTTTTAATAAGTCTTCTGGAGTGGAATAGAATTTTTCGGTTAAATTTTCTAATCCTAATTTTTCTTTTGGAGCGGCATCACAAACGGCTACTAATTCGCAATTGGGATTACGACGTACCATTTCGGCATGACGTTTACCAATATGACCTTGACCAATAACTCCGAATTTAATTTTTGTCATTTTATGAAATTCTTTTTACTGTATTATTTTCTAATTTATATACTTGGCCGCTTTCCAAACATGTTGCATTACCCAAAGCATCAAACTCTAAACGATGCCCAAATTCGCTCATCCATCCAATTTGGCGAGAAGGATTGCCAACTACTAAAGCATAAGCAGGAACTGTTTTTGTAACTACTGTGCCAGCTCCAATAAATGCGTATTCCAAAATATCATGTCCGCATACAATAGTAGCATTAGCACCAATAGTTACGCCTTTACCAACATGTGTTTTTGCATATTCGGCTTTGCGATTAACAGCACTGCGAGGATTAATAACGTTTGTAAAAACCATCGAAGGACCTAAAAACACATCATCATCACATGTAACACCTGTGTAAATAGAAACATTATTCTGCACTTTAACATTTTTCCCTAAAACAACCTCTGGTGAAATAACAACGTTTTGTCCAATGTTACAATTTTCGCCTAAAGTACAATTGGGCATAATATGGCTAAAGTGCCAAATTTTGGTGCCTTTTCCTATATGACAACCTTCATCAATAATAGCAGAAGGGTGGGCAAAATATGTTTTTTCCATAACTGTTTTAGAACCAACAAACTTAATAAATAATGCCGAATTAGGGCAATTTTTATGCAGTTTCCCTAAAAAAAGATAACATTGCTAAAAAATTACCAGTTTTGAGTTTTCGATTGAATATAAAATACTACTTAGTTCATAGTTTAGGTTTTACGAACAAAGAAGCAATTCGTGCTATCGAAAATCGTAAACTAAAAGTTAATGGTACTATTATTACTGAAAACAGTGAGTTTAATGAGACGTGGGAAATTTATTATGAGGATAAACTTTTAAAAGCCAATACGCCTTTTACTTATATTGCTTTATATAAACCAAGAGGAATAGAAACGACTAATAATGAAGCTATTGCCGATAATCTAACGACTATATTTAAGTTTGATAAACATTTAGGTTATGCGGGTAGACTAGATAAAGAATCTGAAGGATTGTTATTACTTTCTAATGATGGTAAATATATTCAAAGCTTATCAAGTCCTATTAAGGAAAAAGAAAAAGAATATATTGTAACCGTTAATAAACCCATTTTAGATGAATTTATTCTTCAAATGGGAGCGGGAGTTGATATTATGATTTGCAAAACAAAGCCTTGTTTTATTGAAAAGATAAGTGAGTTTGAATTCAAAATTATTTTAACCGAAGGCAAAAACCGTCAAATACGACGAATGTGTAAAGCCTTGGGTTATTTAGTGGCAAGATTAGTACGAGTAAGGATTGATAGCATTTCATTAGGAGATTTGAAGTCGGGTGAATATAGAGAATATAAAATTTAGGTATAAAAAAACGCTCCAAATAATTTGGAGCGTTTTAATAAAAATAAACAGATTGATTATTTTTGAATAACTAATTTTTCTGTTCCTTGTGTCTTTTTTCCACTCACTTTAATAGTATAAATACCAGCGCTTAAGTTAGAAGTATTAATGGATTCGTTATACATGCCTGGTTGTAAATTATTAAGAGATACAGTTTTTACAACTTGTCCTAATGTATTTGAAATTTCAACCGTGTAAGATTCAGGTTGAGCTAACACAAAGTGTATATTAATTTCGTTGTTAGCAGGGTTAGGGTATGTTTTGAAGATTACATCATTCAATTTATTTTCTTTTACACCAATAGCTACAGTTGATAATGTATTAACCTGAGCTTGCACTTGATCAATAGCAGCTGCCGGAGCAGATACGTGAGAATAACTAACTGAAAATATAGGAAATTTTGAAGAACTGTGGTAGTAATTATAAAGTGTTTGTTCAATTGTACCTTGAATAAATCCTGCTAAATCAAAATCTATATTTTGAACTGTTTTAATACGTACACAATTAGTGAAATTAGAAACGTTGTTAATATCCAAAGTTCCTGTTCCATCAGCTGTAGTTACTAATGTTCCAGTAAAATTACCCGAAAAACCTGCCGCCGATATATCGCCGCTTACAGTATTATCAGTATTTGTGTAACCAAACGAAGCAGGGTAGGTAGCAATAGTTGCTGAACCTGTATTATAATTTAAATTAAATTGTCCAGTAACGTCAACACCCAATAATTCAAGCATACCAGGGGAAGATTTGTAATAAGTTAAAGTAGTTGAATCGGTTTGAACAAGGTTTGTGCCGGGATAATTACCGGAATTTGCATCAGATGCTGCTGTTGAATAAGTGTTTACCACTGTTGTATCGCCTAAAATATTAGTAATATTCCAGTTAACATTTGCACCTGAAATGCTCATGGGTAAAGCTGTTCCGTTTGTATCTAAATTTACAGATCCATATGAATCACCAGCCATTGGTTCGGAATTAGCCTGAGTTA
Source organism: Bacteroidia bacterium (assembly GCA_046594225.1). GTDB lineage: Bacteria > Bacteroidota > Bacteroidia > B-17B0 > Aurantibacillaceae > UBA4416. The sequence goes on along the minus strand of JBKJPW010000052.1, from coordinate 10,642 downwards.
ATGTGTAAGATGTTTGCGCATTTAATTGAGAAAGGGCAAACAAAGAAAAAGTTAGTAAGTAGATTTTTTTCATGTGTAAAATTTTAGAGTTTATCAAAGATAAAGTATTATTTTTTAAAATCGTAATAATCTGATTTTTATGCAAATAACAGCTTATATAAGGTGAAAAATTAACGAATTAAACTGTTTTCTTTAATTTCTTCCATCAATTGTTCTTTGGCTTTATTTCTGTTTTTTATATGAATAAAATTTCCTTTGCCAATTTCGGCAATCTCTTTTAAATTTTTCATGGCATCTTTATCATTACCAAAAGCAATAGTAGATAATTTGATGTTTTTATCACCTTTATTGAGGCTATATTTTTTTTGATCATCAGGATAAAATCTAAATTTCCCATCAGTAGCCAATATAATTTGATTGTTGCCATTAGAAATGTAATTTTTCATAGCAACATCTAAACTAAATAAAATGGCTTTGTTTCCTTTAGTCATACCTTTTGCTTTTAGTCGATTTACTACATCGTTTAATTCTTCTTTTTGGTTTCCAGTTAATCCCTCACGAATTATTTTTACGCTATCAGCATAAGTAATAAATGTTACTTTATCAATGGAACGAAGGTTTTCAATTAAATGATGAAGCGCAAATTGCATGACTTTTAATTTATTGGTATCTCTCATCGAACTTGATACGTCTACTAAAAAAATGATATTATTTGGTTTGTAAAGTTTTTCATCTAATTCTATTTTTTGCTCAGCAACTGAATTAATGGTTTCTGTTTTTATCGGATTAGTAAATTGGGGATTTGGACTGGTCACTGAGCTTGTCGAAGTGTTATCGGGTATTTTGTTAGATGAATCTTTCGGTTTTGTAGGCTCTACAACTACTATTGGTTCCATTGTTTTCACTGCCAAAGTGTTGGGTTTCTTAAAATAAAAGCAAGCTGTTTTATCATCTGTTTTAATAGATTTTATATTACCAGACAGAGACATTTTAAAAGGAATACCATCTGCACTGGTCACTAAACTAATAGATTCATTAAACTTGCCAGTTTGTTGAGGAATAAATTCTACGAGTATTAAAGTTGTATCTCCTGGTTTAATTGTTTTTTTAGAAGCATGGATAGTCATGCCTTTAAGAGCATCTGCTCTCAATAAATATAAATTTTTAGCTTGATTATTTTGAAGAATATATTCGGTTTTTACTTTATAAATATTTTCTTGTGTACCAATATCCTTATCCTTTTCATCAATTCCTATTAATGAGTTTTGAGAGAACAGAGAACTAGTCAATAGTATAAATAGAGAGAAAAATAATTCCTTTAAAGTGAATCTATTTAAGCCCCTGCATACGCTGGTAATGGTGCGGCTGCTTTTGACGAAATGGAGCGAACTGCAATTTTTTCGGTGGTATTGGGCTGGCTTTTTGAGCGAGAAAAGAATTGGAGTTGGCATTTCGTCTTGACTTTTTGTTTCTTTTTCGTCAAGGAAAAAGAAAAATAGAATTAAAAATTACTTTAGTTTATCATTATTTATATGCCTCTCCGAATCTCGATTTGTTTTTTTATCAAGGTTTCGTTTTAATGCTTCTTCTAAATCTATGCCAGTTTGGTTAGCTAAACATATTAATACAAATAACACGTCTGCTAATTCATCTCCTAAGTCTTTATTTTTGTCAGATTCTTTCTCGCTTTGTTCTCCATAACGGCGTGCAATAATGCGTGCCACTTCGCCAACTTCTTCAGTAAGCATAGCCATATTGGTTAATTCGCTAAAATAACGAACCCCGTATTGTTTAATCCAATTATCTACTTGCTGTTGAGCATTACTTACTGTCATAATTTTCCTTATTAATTCGTCAATCGTACTTCTTAAATCTTACTTTTTAATTGTATCTCCTTCGTATTTTTCAATAATAGCTTTCACTAAACGGTGTCTAATTACATCAACCGTAGTTAGTTCTATTATATCAATGCCATTTGTATTTCTTAGTAATCTTACAGCTTGAGCTAAACCAGATGTTTGATTTCGAGGTAAATCAATTTGTGTCATGTCGCCATTAATAATAAATTTAGCGTTTGCTCCCATACGCGTCAAAAACATTTTCATCTGACTTTCAGTTGTGTTTTGCGCTTCATCTAAAATTACAAATGCATTATCTAAGGTTCTGCCACGCATAAACGCTAACGGAGCAATTTGAATAACTTTTGCTTCAATATATTGATTGAGTTTATCCAAAGGAATCATATCATATAGTGCATCATATAAAGGTTGCATATATGGGTCTAATTTCTCTTTTAAATCTCCAGGTAAGAAACCTAAATTTTCGCCAGCTTCAACTGCGGGTCGAGTTAAAATAATACGTTTTACTTCTTTATTTTTTAAAGCTCTTACTGCCAAAGCCACTGCCGTATAGGTTTTTCCAGTTCCCGCGGGGCCAACAGCAAATACCATATCGTTAGTAACAACTGATTGCATCATTTTGCGTTGATTGTCGGTACGTGCTTTAATTACTAAACCACTGTTACCAAATACAATAATATCTGAGCCAGTAGCTTCTTCTTTAGCGTGTAATAAATTATCTCCTGTTTGCCCTAATAAACGTTCAATAACGGTATCGGTTAATAACCCATTTTTATGATAGTAATCCACCATCATGGTTAGTTTTTTTTCAAAGTGTGCAATTTCACTTTCGTCGCCTAATACTTTAATCGAATAACCGCGCGCAACAATTTTAAGTTTCGGGAAATATTTTTTTATAACGTTGAGTTTCACATCGTTTACGCCATATATTTCAACTGGTTCAACGCTATCTAGTGTAATAATTTTTTCTATCAAGATCTGTAATTTATGTTAATAATAGTGTTAATCAAATACTTATTAAGTTTAAAAGTAAGTCTTATTTATTATTTACTTTAGAGTTGAATATAAAAAGTTTTCAATATGTCAATAATTACCATTACTACCGATTTGGGTTACCGCGACCCTTATTTGGCAATGGTTAAAGGTGTTTTGTATTCTAAACAACCAAATGCACATATTGTTGATTTAGCTTGTGATGTTAATTCACATGCTCACAACGAAGGAGCTTTTGCTTTAAAAAGCGCGTTGCCTTATTTTCCAGAAAATACAATACATTTATTTGCCATTAAGTTTTTAAACTCAACAGATACCATTAAAAACTTAAATATTGATAATACACGCTACCTACTTACTAAATATAAAAATCAATATATTATTTGCCCTGATAATGGTTTATTTACATTGATAGATAAAACATTTAATGAACCCGTTTATCAATTATATTTTGATAGCGAAAAACAACATTCGTTTTTTTTAAGAGATGTGTTTACTGAAATTGCTAGTAAATTAATTAAAAGCGTTCCTTTAGAAGAATTTTGCGTAGAAACACAAGATTATTGTAAATTGTATGCGTTTGAAAGTTTTTCTACACCAAGTAACTTACAAGGTTCTGTATTGTATGAAGATAGTTTTGGTAATTTAATAACCACGATTACTAAGCTAGAATTTGAAAAAAATGTAGGTAATAAACGTTTCTCTATTGCTTTACCATCGGGTGATGTTACAAAAATATATAATACCTATGATGATGTAAAAATTGGAGATGTGGTTTGTTTTTTTAACTCCATGGATCTATTAGAAATTGCATTGCTAGGTCAAGCTGCTAATAAGTTAGCCATTAAAAAATCGGTATTAACTAGGTATAAAATAGAACGAATTATAGTAGAGATTTATGATTAAGAGATTTGTTAAAATGACGTTTAAGGCTGATTGTATTGAACGTTTTAAAGATATATTTAATGCAAGCAAAGATTTAATTGCAGCGATGGAAGGTTGTAGTCACGTTGAATTGCTACAAGACATTAATAACCCAACTGTATTTTTTACATTTAGTATTTGGGAAGATTCTAAATATTTAGAAGCCTACCGTCAGTCAGAATTATTTGAAGGGGTTTGGGCAAAAACTAAAATACTGTTTGATGATAAACCAGAAGCATGGAGCGTGAGTAGTTGTGAGAGTTAAGTTATTAGTTTTTAATAAAACAGGTGACTTTGATAATTCTAACAACTAAACACTAATAACTAAAAACTAAAATAGAAATGATTACATACGCCTTATTAATTTTGACTGTTGCTTTTTCTTTATATGCTATGGATAGGCCAGAAATAAAGCATAAATATATTTTTTTTCCTTATTTAATTAATCATAGTAATCAACATTATCGTTTTTTATCGCATGCGTTTTTGCATGCAGATTATATTCACTTATCCTTTAATATGTTTGCTTTATTGTCGTTTGGGCCAACGGTTGAAAAAGTAATTATGCCATCACTAGCAGGTAGTTATGAGGAGCCAAACTATGTTTTAGGAAGTGTGTATTATATTATTCTTTATACAGGAGCTATTTATGCGGCATCCTTAACGGAGTATTTTAAAAACAAAAATAATAAGTATTATAGCTCGTTAGGTGCTAGTGGGGCTATTAATGCTGTTATTTTTAGTTATATACTTTGTTTACCTAAAAGTACATTAAGTATGTTTTTTATACGAGATATTCCTGCTTGGATTTTTGGAATTTTATTTTTAGGAATCAGTTATTATTTAAGTAAACGAAAATTAGCAAATGATAATGTTGGTCACGAAGCTCATTTTTGGGGTGCTGTTTTTGGTTTAGTATTTACAGGTATCCTTAAACCAGAATTATTTTCTAGCTTTATCAAACAAATTTTACCATAGTGAAAGTTACATTTTTAGGCACAGGCACATCACAAGGAGTTCCAATTATTTGTTGCGAATGCATAGTGTGTCGTTCTCAAAATCCTAAAGATAATCGACTAAGAACTTCTATTTTAATAGAAAGCGATACAACTAAAGTCGTGATTGATTCTGGCCCTGATTTTAGGCAACAAATGCTGCGTCAAAAAATTAAAACCCTTGATGCTGTTGTATTCACTCACGAACATAAAGATCATATTGCTGGATTAGATGAAGTAAAAGCGTTTAATTATTTTAATAAAATGCGAATGCCTGTTTATGCTACCGAAAGAGTACAACAAGCTATCAAACGTGAGTTTGCCTACATTTTTGCAGAAGAAAAATATCCTGGTATTCCTGAAATAGATTTATATACAGTAACGGAAAAACCAATTAAAATCAAGGATATTGAATTATTACCTATTGATGTCATTCATTATCGATTACCTGTAAAAGCATATCGCATTAATGATTTTACATATATCACAGATGCTAATTATATTTCGGAAGAAGAAAAACAAAAAATAAAAGGTTCCAAAATTATTGTTATAAATGCGTTACGAAGAGAAGAACACGTATCTCATTATACCTTTCAACAAGCTATAGATTTAATGAATGAATTAAAACCCGAAAAGGCTTATTTTACTCATATTTCCCATCAACTAGGTTTGCATGATGAAGTTTCAAAAGAACTTCCTCCGTTTATTGAACTAGCTTATGATGGTTTGCAGTTTGAGATTTAATACTTTAATAATATTTCACTAACTTCGTATCATGCAGTTAATTGAGCTTTTAAAAGAATATCAATCACTAAATTTATCACAAAATATAGGTTATGATAAATTTAGTCGCTATTCAATTACCCATCATTCAACTAGCGTAGAAGGTTCAACGCTTTCTGAAATAGAAACTAATTTATTATTAGATGAAGGTTTAACACCAAAAGGTAAGCCTATTGAGCATAGCTTAATGACTTTAGATCACGAAAGTGCTTTGTTGTATATAATTGAAAGCGCTAAACATAAAACAAATATTAATTCAACTTTTATTCAATCTGTAAACGCAATAGTAATGTCTAAAACCGGCAGCGTTTATAATACAATTTTTGGTGAAATAGATGCTTCAAAAGGTTTATTTAGAAAAGGAAATGTTGTTGCTGGTAGTCGCTATTTTCCTAATTATGACAAGGTAGAACCTTTGACCATAAAATTAGCGGACGCCATTAATTCAAAATTAGAATCTACTACAGAAATAATAGAGCAATTGCACTTATCATTCGATGCTCATTTTGATTTGGTGAGTATTCATCCTTTTTATGATGGCAACGGAAGGACATCAAGATTATTGATGAATTATATTCAATTATATTATAATTTACCAATGTGTATTGTATTTAAAGAAGATAAAGCAGATTACATTCAAGCGTTAGAGGCTTCGAGAGAACAAGAAAGTCTAAAACCTTTTCGGGATTTTATGTCAGAGCAATACTCTAAATTTTTAAGTAACCAAATTCAAAATTTCAGAAACAGTAATAGGAAAAGTAATGGAAATGGTTTTTCTATGATTTTTTAAAATTTGTTTTTTACTTACTGATATTGTTCAAAAATCCACAAATTGTTAATTTGTTATTCATTGTAAATTCTGTCTTAATTGTAAATTTGATGGCTTTCAAAAAAAGTGTAAAATTATGATCAAAGCAGATGTATTATTAGGCCTACAATGGGGCGACGAAGGAAAAGGTAAAATTGTAGATGTTTTAACCCCAAAATATGATATCATTGCCCGTTTTCAAGGCGGTCCAAATGCAGGACATACCTTAGAATTCAACGGCATTAAACATGTATTACATACAATTCCTAGTGGTATTTTTCATCCAACAGCGTTAAATGTTATTGGTAATGGTGTAGTAATTGATCCGGTTATCTTTAAAAAAGAAATTGATGCTTTAACGGCTTTAGGAGTTGATTTTGCTAAAAAATTAGTGATTAGTAAACGTGCACATTTAATTTTACCAACACACCGTTTAATTGATGCTGCTAGCGAAGCTGCTAAAGGAAAAGATAAAATTGGTTCTACATTAAAAGGTATCGGACCAACGTATATGGATAAAACTGGACGTAATGGTTTACGTGTTGGTGATATTGAAAGCCCTAATTTTAAAGATAAATATAATGCTTTAGTTGAAAAACATAAGCAAATTTTAGAGTTTCATAAATACGAATATAATTTAGCGGAGTTAGAGCCAGTTTGGTTTGCAGCTATTGAAGAATTAAAGAATTTAAAATTTATTGATACAGAGCATTTCATTAATGATGCGATTAAAAAAGGTCAAAAAATATTAGCCGAAGGTGCTCAAGGTTCTTTATTAGATATTGATTTTGGTTCTTATCCATTTGTTACGTCTTCAAACACTATTTGTGCAGGAGCTTGTAACGGATTAGGTATTGCGCCAAATCGTATTGGTAATGTGATTGGTATTTTTAAAGCATACTGTACCCGTGTTGGTTCTGGTCCTTTCCCAACTGAATTAGATAATGAAGTAGGAGAGAAGATTCGTCAAATTGGGCGTGAGTTTGGAGCGACAACTGGTCGCCCGCGCCGTTGTGGTTGGTTAGATATTCCTGCTTTAAAATATGCCATTGCTATTAATGGTGTAACAGAATTAATGATGATGAAAGCAGATGTATTATCTGACTTTGATACTTTAGAGGTATGTACGCACTACATTCACAAAGGCGAAAAGATAGATTACTTACCATTTAGTATTGATCCTGCTGATGTAACGCCGGTTTATGTAACAGTAAAAGGTTGGGCTGAAGATTTGACTAAAATGACTTCAAAAGACACTTTGCCTCAAACATTAATTGATTACGTAAAATATATTGAGAAATTGGTTGAAGTACCTATTAGCATCGTTTCAATTGGTCCTGATAGAACGCAAACTATTTTTATGTAACAACAAAAGATAGAAAATTAATACAAAAGAATTATGATTACGAATAAAATACGAATATACCAATCTGTGTGCAGTTTGCTATAAATTCGTATATTCGTAAAAATTCGTAATCAGTTAACGAATAAAATTAAACCAGTGAAGCCAAGAGTTTTATTAGAAAATAAACAACTAGAAGTTACTCTTACCCGCCTTTGCTATCAATTAATAGAAGTTCACAACGATTTTAGTAATACAGTTATCATTGGCTTACAGCCTCGTGGTATCTATTTAGCACATCGTATTCACGCACTACTAGAAGGAATTTTAAAGAAAAAAATAAACTGTGGTGATTTAGATACCACTTTTTACCGTGATGATTTCCGTAAAAAAGAATTAATTCCAAATCGTACCAATATCGACTTCATTATAGAAGATAAGAATGTAGTTTTGATAGATGACGTTTTATTTACCGGACGATCGATTAGAGCGGGGTTAGATGCCATGTTAGCTTTTGGCCGACCAAGTGATGTAGAATTGTTGGTTTTAGTTGATAGGAGATTTAGTCGCCATGTGCCAATTCAGGCAAAATATATTGGATTGGTGATTGACTCCATTGAAACACAAAATGTAAAAGTAGATTGGAAAGAATTAGACGGTAAAGACCGTGTAACATTAATAGATAAATAGAGGACAAAAAGATAACAAGAGATTGAAGGGACAAAAGAGACAAATTTTAAACAAAAATATAACTAATCACTAATGCGACCGCAAGCAAAAGACCATATCCCATATTTCTCTAAATACATTGATTTAGTTCCTGAAGGAGATATTGTATCAGCTCTAAAAGCAAATCATCAAATCATATTAGATTTTATTGAAGATATTCCTCGTCAAAAATTAAATTATTTTTATGACGAAGGTAAATGGACTGTAAAACAAGTGATTAATCATATTATTGATACAGAACGTATTTTAAGCTACAGAGCCTTACGTTTTGCAAGAGGTGATAGTCAAACTGTTTTAGGATTTGATGAAAATTTATATGCAGCTAATGCAAATTTAACCAATACAAATTCACAAATTTTAGCGGATGAATTTGATTCGGTAAGATTGTCCAATATCTTGTTTTTTAAACAATTATCAGAAAAAGAGTTATTGCTAAAAGGGCAAATGGCATCAGGCGAAGTAAATGTATTATCTCTTGGCTTCATGTTATGTGGTCATGCACAACATCATATCAATGTTATTAAAGAAAGATATTTATAGAGATTAAAGAGAGCGAAAAGATAAAAGGGACTGAAGAGATTAAAATAAAATAGCTAACACAGATTCGTATATTCGTAATCATAAAATAAAGACACGATACAAAACATGAGTAACCTTAGCGTAAATCATCTACTAGGAATAAAATATATCACTAAAGCTGATATTGAATTAATATTAGATACCGCTACAAATTTTAAAGAAGTCATTAATCGTCCCATAAAAAAAGTACCTTCTTTAAGAGATATAACCGTTGCCAACTTATTTTTCGAAAACTCAACCCGTACCCGTTTATCATTCGAATTAGCACAAAAGCGTTTAAGCGCCGATGTGGTTAATTTTTCAGCATCCTCTTCTTCTGTTAAAAAGGGAGAAACCTTAATTGATACAGTAAACAATATCTTAGCCATGAAAGTGGATATGGTAGTGATGCGCCATGCAAGTGCCGGAGCAGCCGAATTTTTATCAAAAAAGGTAAATGCTAAAATAGTAAATGCAGGAGATGGAGCGCATGAGCATCCTACCCAGGCCTTACTAGATGCTTTTTCGATGCAAGAAAAGCTAGGGAATTTAAAAGGAAGAAAGATTGCCATCATCGGCGATATTTTACATTCACGAGTTGCTTTATCAAACATATTTTGCCTACAAAAACTAGGAGCAGAAGTTAAAGTGTGCGGCCCTACAACATTGATTCCTAAATATATAGAAAGTTTAGGGGTAACAGTAGAAACAGATTTGAGAAAAACATTAGAGTGGTGCGATGTAGCTAATATGCTACGTATTCAACTCGAAAGACAAGATATTAAGTTTTTTCCATCAATCAGAGAGTACACCATGCTATACGGTTTGGATAAGTCTTTATTAGATTCTTTATCTAAAAAAATTGTGGTTATGCATCCAGGCCCAATTAACAGAGGGGTTGAAATTACTAGTGATGTAGCTGATAGCGACCAATCTATTATTTTAGATCAAGTGGAAAATGGCGTAGCTGTTCGAATGGCTGTGATGTTTTTATTAGCTGGTCGCCAATAGTATTTACATTTCCTTGTTTAAAACTTTAGTCCATTTAAGATGTTAAAATCTGTATAAATACTGAATTTGTTTTAAATTTACTTTAAACTAAAATGGGTAATAACCCTAATATTTAACTAAAAACTAAATTTATGAAAAAAATCTACTTAACTATTATTACTATCACTGCATTTGCTGCATCTGTTTTTGCTCAAACAGTGCCAACCTGCTCATTAAATCCAACATTTATTGCTAGTAACAAAATTGGAGTTTGGCCTGATAGTGCTACTAACTTTATTTCGGGTACAGTTGGTTTGCCTTATGAACAAAATATTACAGTAAAAGTGCCGCAAGATACAGTGTCTTCAGGTATTACCTTTTGCTTTAACCGATTTGTTTTATCAACTCCAACAGGTACGGTAAATTATAATTTCCCTCCAGGGTTGATGTTAGGTTCTTCAACAGCGGCAGTTGCTAACGGAACAGTAAATGGTGCGGTATCTTTAAAATTCCCTGGGAATGCAAATAATTGCGCTAGTATTTATGGTACACCAACAATGGCAGGTTCTTACACTTTATCTATGTTAGTAGATGCTTATGCATCTCCAGCTTTTGGTGCATGCCCTACTAATCCAGTTGTAAATAATGGTTCAAAAGTAAG
>JBKJPW010000199.1:0-25712 GCA_046594225.1 Bacteroidia bacterium | reverse complement strand
GATAACAAAAATAGTGTTTTTTTGATATTAACCACATAAAATGCCTAAAAAAGTATGTGGTTCTGCAATTTTTACCCAATCTTATTTTTTTGATATTATCAATTTTAGATTGGATTTTCTCTCAATTAAATTTTATCTATGACCAATTTATTCATTTCTACGATTAATTAATTTGAAATTAGGTATAAAATAGAAGGTAAATAAGCCTGTTTATTGGTGAAACAAAGCACACTCATTTTAAAAAAACAACAAAATCTTACATCTCTTAGCAAAAAAATAAATACAACGCACAATTATTTTTCACTTTTTTTTATAATTTCTTCAATTGCTTGATATATAAGGAAATTAGCCACTTATTAACGATTGTTGTTAATTTCTCAATGTTAAAAAAACAGTCTTAATGTTAATTTCATTTTCTGAAAATGCAATCATTTTTAATCAGATTTGTAGAACGAAGATTTAAACTAATACGCTTACTATTTTTATAATAATAAGCTTTAAATATAAAGACCGATTTATGACAGAACCTATACTAGCAGAAAACAAAGACCGCTTTGTTATTTTCCCGATAAAGCACAACGATATTTGGGAATATTATAAAAAATCAGAAGCAAGTTTTTGGACGGCCGAAGAAATTGACTTATCTAATGATATTAGTGATTGGAATAATAAGTTAAATGATAACGAACGTCATTTTGTTAAACACGTTTTAGCATTTTTTGCAGCTAGTGATGGAATTGTAAATGAGAATTTAGCTATTAACTTTTTAAATGAAGTTCAATACCCTGAAGCTCGTTTCTTTTATGGTTTCCAAGTAATGATGGAAAATATCCATTCTGAAACGTATTCTTTATTAATAGATACATATATTAAAGATCCTGTAGAAAAGGATAAATTATTACATGCAGTTGAAACTGTGCCTTGCGTTGGTAAAAAAGCTGACTGGGCTTTAACTTGGATTAATAACGGAACGTTTGCTGAGCGTTTAATCGCTTTTGCAGCTGTTGAAGGAATTTTCTTCTCTGGTTCTTTCTGTTCTATTTTTTGGTTAAAAAAACGTGGTTTAATGCCAGGCTTGAGCTTCAGTAACGAGTTAATTTCTCGTGATGAAGGCTTACACTGCGATTTCGCGTGTATGTTATATTCTGACCATATTATAGATAAATTACCAAAAGAAAAAGTAACTAAAATCATTACTGACGCGGTTGTTATTGAAAAAGAATTTGTATCAGATGCTATTCCTGTGCGCTTAATAGGAATGAATTCTGATTTAATGTGCCAGTATATTGAGTTTTGCGCCGATAGATTATTATTAGCATTAGGTTGCGATAAGTTCTATAATGCAACAAATCCTTTCGATTTTATGGAAATGATTTCGTTACAGGGCAAAACAAATTTCTTCGAAAAACGTGTTGCTGAATACCAAAAATCAGGTGTGATGAACAATAAAGAGGAAAATAATGTGTTTAATCTGGATGAAGACTTTTAGGTAAGAAATTCATCGGTTAAAATTCCCAATTCGTATCTCATTGAAAATCATTGAACAAGGTTTAAATCTTGTAAGGGAATACTAGCCTCCAGAAACACGTTCATTAAATGTTAAATTTTTACGAAGCCCTTGAGGCACTGTAAATAAAGAAAAAAATTAATTAACCATCACTTTGTTAATATCAAGTTGTGGCTAACAAAAAAAAAGAAAATTATAGTTATAACTTGCTGTAACGAAACCAATACTCAAAAACTAAGTAAAACCACTTAAAACCAAAGGCAAATGTTTGTAATAAAAAGAGATGGCACTCAAGAGTCTGTGAAGTTTGACAAAATCACAGCGCGCGTTCAAAAATTAAGCTACGGCTTGGATCCTGCATTTGTAGACCCAATTCAAGTAGCTAAAAAAGTAATTGATGGTGTTTATGATGGCGTAAGCACTGTTGATTTAGATAACTTAGCGGCAGAAACAGCAGCATCGTTAACAACGAAGCATCCTGATTATGCACAGTTAGCATCTCGTATTGCTGTAAGTAACTTACATAAAAATACAATCAAATCGTTTTCGAAAACGATTGAGATTTTATTTAATTATGTAGATCCAAAAACAAATCAAAAAGCATCTTTAATTGCCGAAGACGTTTATGAAATTGTAATGAAGAATGCACAATTATTAGATTCTTCTATTATATATGACAGAGATTTTGGTTACGATTATTTTGGTTTTAAAACATTAGAACGTTCTTACTTATTAAGAACTCACGGTAAAGTTACTGAGCGCCCTCAACACATGTTAATGCGTGTATCAATTGGTATACACAAAGAAGATATTGCAGCTGCCATTGAAACTTATAATTTAATGAGCGAGCGTTGGTTTACACATGCTACACCAACTTTATTTAATGCTGGTACGCCAAAACCACAAATGAGTTCTTGCTTTTTATTACAAGCAAAAGATGATAGTATTGATGGAATTTACGACACCTTAAAACAATGTGCTCGTATTTCTCAATCGGCTGGCGGTATTGGTTTAGCAATTCATAAAGTACGTGCAACTGGTTCTTATATTAAAGGAACTAACGGCACATCAAATGGTATTTTACCAATGCTTAAAGTATTTAACGAAACAGCACGTTACGTTGATCAAGGTGGTGGAAAACGTAAAGGTTCTATCGCTATTTATTTAGAGCCTTGGCATGCTGATATCATTCAGTTTTTAGATATTCGTAAAAATCATGGTAAAGAAGAAATGCGTGCGCGTGATTTATTCACAGCGTTATGGATTCCGGATTTATTTATGAAGCGTGTAGAATCTGAAGGAATGTGGAGTTTAATGTGTCCTAACGAATGCCCTGGCTTATATTTATGCCACGGCGCAGAGTTTGAAGCATTATATACTAAATACGAAGAAGAAGGAAAATTCCGTAAGCAAGTACCAGCACGTGAGTTATGGGCAGCAATTATCGATTCTCAAATCGAAACTGGTAACCCATACATGTTATTTAAAGATGCATGTAACCTAAAGTCTAATCAATCACATTTAGGTACTATTCAATCAAGTAACTTATGTACGGAGATTGTTGAATATACAAGTCCTGATGAAGTAGCAGTTTGTAACTTAGCATCTATTGCATTACCTCGTTTTGTTGACGAGAAAACTGGAACCTTTGATCACCAACGTTTATTTGATGTTACTTATATCATCACTAAAAACCTAAATAAAGTAATTGACCGTAACTACTACCCAATTCCTGAGGCTCGCAATTCAAATATGCGTCACCGTCCAATTGGTTTAGGAGTGCAAGGTTTAGCAGATGCATTTATTTTAATGCGTTACCCGTTTGAAAGCGAAGAAGCTAAAAAATTAAACGCAGAAATTTTTGAAACGATTTATTACGCTTCAATGACTGCATCTAAAGATTTAGCAATTAAAGATGGAGCTTACGAATCATATCCAGGTTCACCATTATCAAAAGGCATTATGCAATTTGATATGTGGGGTGTAACTCCAAGCCCACGTTGGGAATGGACCGTATTAAAAGAAGAAGTAGCAAAATATGGCGTGCGTAACTCTTTATTATTAGCACCAATGCCAACTGCTTCTACATCTCAAATTTTAGGTAACAACGAATGTTTTGAACCATATACATCAAACATTTATAGCCGTCGTGTATTATCTGGTGAGTTTGCAGTAGTAAACAAGCATTTATTACGCGACTTAGTAAAATTAGGTATGTGGAATGATGCGTTGAAAAACAAAATCATTGGAGCAAATGGTTCAGTACAAAACATTCCTGAGATTCCTCAAAATATTAAAGATATTTACAAAACAGTTTGGGAAATTAAACAACGTACTATTATTGATATGGCTGCTGACCGTGGAGCGTTCATCTGTCAATCTCAATCATTAAACTTGTTTATCCAAGATGCAAACTTTGCTAAATTATCTTCGGCACATTTTTATGCTTGGAAAAAAGGATTAAAAACAGGTATGTACTACTTACGTACTAAAGCAGCAGCAGATGCTATTAAATTTACAGTAGACCAAGCTGCATTATCTATCCCAGTATTAGGTAACGAAGACGCTTTATTATTTGAACGCGGACAAGAACACGTTATTAGCTTAGAAGAACAACAAGCGCAATTATCTTGTAGTTTAGATAATCCTGAAGATTGTGAAGCTTGTGGTAGCTAGTACTGTCAGTTCGAGCGGAGTCGAGAACCGAAGCGCGAAAAAAAGAAAATAAGTTTAACCCTGAAAAAAAGCCTCTCTGATATTTTTAGAGAGGCTTTTTTTTAAAAGAATTTAATGTAAATAAATATTCAATAATGACTAAAAAATCTACAAGTGCTACTAAAGATCCAATTATTTCTAATTTAAAGAAACCATTTACATGGTTATTAATGCTTTTGGTAATCGCTTTAGTGTTCTTAGTGCCTCCAGTGCTAATTAATTTCGGAATTGCAGATTGGGCTGATTATAGTACAACAGGTCAAATTGGTGATACAATTGGAGGAATTACTTCTCCTATTGTAAATCTAATTAGCGCATTTCTTGTGTTTTTTGCTTTAAAAGCTCAAATTGATGCAAATAATATAATTCAAGAACAGATTAATGAAGAGAAAGTAGCTCGATCACAAGAAAATCAAAGTAAAGAGTTGACTACTTTATTCTCATATTTAGATAAGACCGTAAGTAGCATTGAATATGTAAGTCCTAATGGACCAGTTCATATTGGCACTAAAGCTATTTTAAACATTCTTACTAGAACAATTAATTTAAGTCATTTCGGAAGTAGTGAATTAGCCGTTCCAGAATACGCAAGTGTTTTTAGTTCTTTACGACTATATGAAATGTTGTTAGAGAAAATTCAAACAAGTATAGCGCCGATAGAAGAAAGAGAACTTCTTAATGAAATGGCATCACATTCTTACTATACATATCATGGAGCCGCAAATAACATTGCGTTAGAAAAAAATAAAAACACTGGAGTGTGTGATCAATGTAAAAAGAGACATACGTTGTCTGATGAACATGTTCAAATTACAAATAATATTGTCTCATTAATTAATAGTAATAAATTAGTTTTTAGTGATTATAGAAATCAAAAAAGATTTGAATCAGGTGAAATGCAAAGAGATTTTAAGAATGTAATGAATGAATTAAAAAAAGAAGAGAGGAGTAATAAATAATTTGATAAATTTCGCTCCGCTGCTCCCGATAGCTATCGGATGCAATGGTGTGGTAATTTTAAAAAGCCCAATGAATGTAATCATTGGCTTTTTGTTTTTGCAAATTGCAACAGTGCGCAAGACCTGACAGGTTTCCAAAACCTGGCAGGTCTGCTTGGCGCTATGTTGGGCTTTTTTCAAAATGCTACAGTTTGTAGCAAAGGTGTGTTTTAATATTACTTTACTTTGTGTTTAAATTACACCTGTCAGGTTTTTAAAACCTGACAGGTGTAGCAACTAACGAACAAAATGCAAAACATAGAGTCTTTACAAGAAGGAAAAGTATATCATATTTATAACCGAGGAATCAATAGTGCTGAATTGTTTTTTGAGTCGAATAATTATGATTATTTTATGAAACTATACGGAAACCATATAGATCCAATTGCCGATACATATGCTTGGTGTTTAATGAAAAATCATTTTCATTTTTTGGTTAGAATAAAAGATGAAACACTAAAAACGCCGCATCAAAGTTTTTCTAATTTATTTAATGCATATACAAAAGCTATCAATAAAAGGTACAATAGGCATAGTAGTCTTTTTCAAAGGCCTTTTAAAAGAAAATTAGTAGATAACGAAGCGTATCTCAAAAACTTAATTCTTTATATTCATAACAATCCAGTCAACCATGGTATTTGTGAACATGCGATGGATTATGATTGGAGTTCTTATTTAATACATAGTTCTGATAAAGTTACAAATTTAAAAAAAGATGAAGTCCTTGATTTATTTGAAGATTTAGGGAACTTTAAATCAGCTCATGGGTTAAGAATAGATTTGCCTGATTTAGAGTTCTAATTGCGGTGCATAGACCTGAAAGGTTTCCAAAACCTTTCAGGTCTTGCGGGTAGGATTGGCTAGCAAACCCTTTTTTTTCTCTTGTTTTTCTTCAGCTTAAACATCTCATATATTTTATTACATTTAAGCAATGATTAAATTGTTTAATAGGCTCATAAATAGTGGTGTAAAGCCATTATACCAACCTTGGGAAATTTACCTAACGCGTAAGCTCAATTTAATCACCACTATTACTATGTGTAATATGATTATTGCACTGGTGTTTTTTCAAATTACCGGCTACACTCAAATTTCCATAGACTGTTTACTGTCGTTAATAGTACTACCATTTTTAATTTTAATTAATAAATACAAAAATTACATTTGGACAGCCTATGGCTTTTATTTTATTGGTTTCAGTTTTATGGCTTCCATGTGTCTTAAAATGGGCATTGATTCTTACATTATTTTGTTTTATTTCCCTATGATGATTAGTATGATTCAATTGTTGGGCAGGCGCGAAACCTTAAAACATTTAATTATCATTAGTCTTTTTTGTTTTATTACCATTATCATCATCGTAATTGGTTATAACGGCACACTTTATAATTTCGAAACAAGTCATGGCGTATTTAAAAACACAAGGTTGTTTATTATCATCCTTAGTTTTATGTCGGCTTTAGCCTTTAATATCAGCTTGGTATCAGAATCCATCGCTCAGGAAAATTTGATTAAAAAAATGCTGAAGGAAAAAGAAATATTGTTGGCGGAAGTGTTTCATCGAGTAAAAAACAATATGAATATTGTTACCAGTTTATTGAATTTGAAGAAAGAGATTTCAGATTCACAGGAAGTGAAAGATGCTTTAGAAGATTGCAGAAACCGCGTATTTTCGATGGCCTTGGTGCATCAAACTATTTTTAATAATAATAGTATTGTTGAGTTAAATTTTAAAGCCTACATCGAAAGTTTAACTACTGAAATTAAAAACTCTTTAGGTAGCAATAAAGCGGTTGATATCCATTTAGATACAGAGCTTGTGATGTTGGATTTATCGAGCGCTATACCATGTGGTTTAATTTTAAACGAACTAATTACCAATTCATTTAAATACGCAAGCAGTGATGATGCATTATTAGTGATTAGCATTAAAATGCGTCATCATAATAATACTGTTGAATTGGAAGTAAGAGATAACGGAAAAGGCTTACCAGAAAATTGGCAACAAAATACGCATAGTTTAGGAATGGAACTGATTAGTTCATTATCTCAGCAAATAGATGGCGCACATCAATTTAAAAATGATAAGGGCTTGGTTTTTAAGCTAGTGTTTAAGGTGAAGTCGTAAGTTGCTAATTGTTGACTATGAGAAAATTCTTTGGAGTACTTTTAATTATTTTTGGTGGATTTGTGGCCCTGGGTTCGATATTTTCATTTTTAGAAATGCTTTCTAAAATTTCTAATTCAGAACCTAATTTTGAATATAATTCTGCATTTTTATTTGGCTCACTCGTCGGGGTTGGTTTTACAGGATTGATAGCCTATTTAATTATTTATGGGGGATTAAAATTATATAGAAAGAAGAGTTAAAAACTTTTTTTATTACTTCTAAATCATCTGTGCAAGTTACTGGGACAAAATAGATGAGTATCATTTTATGGAATAATTAATTTCCCTTATCTTTATGAAATGAATAAATGGTTTTTCGTTATTTTTATTATCATTTTTAAAATTACTTTTTTAAAAGCTCAAATTACAAAAGCGGATTACTACAATAAAATTGACAATAAGGTATTCACTTTTTCTAAAGAACAACCAAACGCCCCTTTTGATACGATTGCCTCTTTTGTAAATCAAACATTTCAGTCTTCAGAAGATAGAGCTAGAGCTTATTACACTTGGATTGCTTTGAATATTGAGTTTAATGAAGATTATCGAGGAAGTTCATCTTTGTCGCTAATTAATGTACTTAGAGATACGAATAATGTTGTACATAGTGCAAATAACGCTATGGAAACAAAGAGTGCTGCAAGTGAAGGTGCTGCAAATTTATTGCTTAAATTTTGTCAAAGTTCAAAAATCACCTGTTATACTGTTCCTGGTTATATTAGACGGCCTGATAGAACAATATCGAACATGTTATTTGTTTGGAACGTTTTATTATTGGATTCAGTTTGGGTACAAATTGATGCATCAATGACTAACGGCTATTTAAATGACAGTTATAAATTTATAAGACATCCGATGCAAAACTATTTTTGTATGCCCCCATTAAATTTTGTAAAAGATCATTTTCCTCATGATCCAATGTGGCAATTATTAAAATACCCCTTTAGTATGTATGAATTTGATGAAAATAATTATTTATCAAAAAAAACATTGATGTATAGTTTTTTAGATTCTTTAAAAGAATATCAATCTAAAACAAATATTCAACAAAAAGAAATAGATATAAATAGATATTTCATATTTGAAACAAATCAAGAATTATATAATGGAAATTTAGAATTATTTTATTATGAAAAAGCTACTGACATAATGGGTATTGGTATTGATTACTATGAGAAGTATTATGAAATAGGAAATAATAAATTATCAAAATATCCGCTAAAATCAGATTGGCAAATGGCAAAAAAACTTTTAGATAAAGCGGAATATAATTTTATAGAAGCAGAAAAGTTTATACAAAAATACCCAACAAAAATAACAGAAACTCACCTTCGTCAAAATTTTCAAAAAGAGTTGAAGAATAATATGATTAACATTAAAAATAATCAACAGTATTTAGAAAAATTGAAACCACATCTAAAAGATAAATAATTTGAGGATTCCTTTCTGGGGTTTTAATTTCAAATAAATTTCTTATCTTAATATTTGGTAATACTTGATTCTATGCAAAAATTTCTCCCTTTCATAATTTTGATTGTTGTTTGTTTAAAAAGCCATTCGCAAAATGTGTTGGTGCAACTGAGTCCCGATGTAAATGATGAGTTAGCTTGCCCCGAAGTTTTTGGCATGAATGAACAATCGTTTTTTGCAATATCATCTAAGTCGGAAAATGATTTTTACATTGAGTGTGTTACTAATAAGGAGTTAAGACGAGTTTTTAAAAGACAAGTAGAACTCCCAAAAATAGAAGGTAAGAGTAATGCCTTTGAAAATATTTTATATTTCAATTCACATATTTATTTGTTTAGTTCACATCACGATAAAAAACTAAAAAAGTACACCGTTTACATTAATGAAGTAAAACCTAACGGAGAATTGTCGCTTAACCATACTGTAATTGATGAGGTTTCGTTTAGCGATAAAGACTATTATTGCAAATACACCATTAAATTATCTACAGATAGTAATCGTATTTTGTTGTTTAGAGAAACATCTGAATCTAATTTAGCAAAAGGAAAAATAACATACAAAGTTATTAGTAAAGGACTAAGAGCTGTAGTTGAAAAAGAGATAGAACTGTCACAACCGCTCAGTAAAACCGTTATTTCTAATATAGTAATGGATGATGAAGAAAATATTTATTTCACAGAAAAACAATATTATAAAATAGAAGGTGAATCGGGTAATTTTACAAAGCTATTTGTAGTGAGTTTTAAATCAGAAAAAGACACTTTAATTAAAACCGAAATTTCAATTAACGAAAAGTGTTTTTTAGATGTTAGCTTACAATTAAACTCAAAAGGCAATTCATTATGTTCGGGTAATTATGGGATTGATAAAAACACCATTACCAATTGGGAAGAAAATCATAGTTTAAAAGGTTTTTTTTGTTGTGTTTTAGGTTCAGAAAAGTTAAACATCACATTTCAATCTCAGTATAATTTGCAAGAACAATTTCCTGATGAAAGCTTTTATCACTATTATTTAACCAATACATTTCATTTAGATGATAATGCCATATTCGTGTGCGAGTTTCAAAACTCTATTTGCGACAATGGTGTTTGTGATACTAAATTTGGTGATTTAGTAGTTGCTAACTTTAACCTTAAAGAAAAACAAAATGTCATTGTAAAGAAAATTGAAACTACTTTAAAAGGAGAAAAGCCTACTTGTAAAGGTGGAACCAAATCGTTTATTCCTTTTCAAAATAGTAGTACAGCACAATTATTATATAACTGTAACAAGCAATTTGTGATAAGCAAAGATGGAAGTGTAAATATGAAAACTATTTTCGACGATCCTTCAAATACTGATTTAGCCTTTATGAAATATAGTTTTCAAGTGAATAAAGAAACAATTCTTGTGTTGACTTACTCTAAAAAAACAGGACATCGGTTTGCTAAGTTTTCTTTTAAAGAATAATCACTCTCTCATTTTTTTCATAATGCTACAAACTGTAGTAATCACTAATCCTTAAATTGCTTTATTTTTGCTTTATATTTTATAGAGAGCAAATAGTATGACAAAGAAAGAAAATGAATTGATAGTTCCTGATGAGGTAGTTATGAATAAGATTTATGCCATCCGCAATCAAAAAGTAATGCTGGATAAGGATTTGGCGGAGTTGTATCAAGTAGAGACGAAGCAATTAAAACGTCAAGTTAAACGTAATATAGAGCGTTTTCCTGAAGATTTTATGTTTGAATTAACAGAAAGTGAATACGAAAACTTGAGGTGCCAATTTGGCACCTCAAGTTGGGGAGGAGTTAGGTATTTGCCAATTGTATTTACCGAATCAGGAGTAGCGATGTTATCAAGTGTTTTAAGCAGCGGTATTGCTATAGCTGTAAATATCCAAATCATGCGTATTTTCACTAAGGTTCGTCAAATGTTGACTGATAACACTGAGTTGAGGTTAGATATTGAAAAGATTAAGAAAAAACTCTATAATCAAGATAAGAATATGGAGATTGTATTTAGGTATTTAGATGAACTCCTGGAAAAGAAAGAATCACGCTAAGGCGTGACGAAGTCAAGAGCTAAAATAGGCTACAAAATGCCCTCAAAAAAGTAGAAAAGAAATTCTATATTTATAGCTTAATTTAATAACCCACTACCATGAACGAAGCTATCCGAAAACTAGAACCCACAGCTATGTGGAATAATTTTGCTGATTTAAATGCCGTACCTCGCCCTTCTAAAAAAGAAGAACGTGTAATTGCTTTTGCAAAAGCCTTTGGCGAAAAATTAGGCTTACCAACTATTGTTGATGAAGTAGGAAATGTGATTATTAAAAAGCCTGCTACTAAAGGTATGGAAGACAGAGTGACGGTTGTGTTACAAAGTCATTTAGATATGGTTCACCAAAAAAATGCTGCTACTAATTTTGATTTCAATACTCAAGGTATCGAAATGTTAGTTGACGGCGATTGGGTAAAAGCAAACGGTACAACATTAGGAGCTGATAATGGTATTGGCGTAGCCTCTATCATGGCTTTATTAGAGTCTACAAACATCCCTCATCCTGCTTTAGAAGCTTTGTTTACAATAGATGAAGAAACTGGCATGACAGGCGCTTTAGCTTTGAAAGGTGGATTGTTAGATGCTGATATTATGTTGAATTTAGATACAGAAGACGATAACGAATTAACCATTGGTTGCGCTGGTGGCGTTGATGTAACAGCTACTGGAAAATATAATCAAGATGCTCCGAAAAATAAAACGGCTTTTAAAATTACTGTAAAAGGTTTAACGGGAGGTCACTCCGGAATGGACATTCATAAAGGCAGAGGAAATGCCAATAAAATTATGAATCGTTTGTTGTTAAATTTAAGCAAGGATTTAAAAATTGAAGTTGCTTCGGTTGATGGTGGTAGTTTAAGAAATGCTATTCCTCGCGAGTCGGTTTCTGTAATTACGGTATCGGATGCAACTGCATTAAAAAAACAAATTCAAGACTTTGAAAAAATAGTAAAAGAAGAATACGGAACAACAGATTCTAAACTAGTAGTGACTATAGAAGACGCTGAAACTCCTGCGCAAGTATTTAATGCGGATTTTCAATATAAATTATTACGTAGCATCTATGCTTGTCCATATGGTATTTACCGTATGAGTCCAGATATTGCTGGCTTGGTACAAACATCAAATAATGTAGCAAGAGTGATTGTAAAAGATGGGGCTTATCAAATACAATGTTTAACTCGTAGTTCAGTTGATTCTGAAAAAACAGATTTACGAGATGCAATTACATCAGCTTTTGAATTATTAGGCGCTGAAATTACGGCAGGAGGTTCTTATCCAGGTTGGGCTCCAAAACCATCTTCGCCAATTGTAAAATTAATGAGCGATTTATATAAAGAACGCTATAACGAAGATGCAAAAGTAAGTGCTTGCCACGCAGGTTTAGAGTGTGGTATTTTAGGCACAAACTATCCCGATATGCAAATGATTTCATTCGGACCAAATATCAGAGGGGCACATTCACCTGACGAAACCGTTCAAATTAGTTCTGTGCAAAAATACTGGGGCTTTTTATTGGAGACATTGGTAAGAATACCAAAGAAATAAATTTTGCGTCTTTTTTATCTTTACGCGTCTATAATGTTATGACAACAACTACGGAAGCAATATGGCAAACATTTCATCAGGAACTGTTTAACTTTATAAATAAACGCGTTAAAGACAAAGATATCTCCAAGGATATTTTGCAGGATGTATTTATCAAAATTCATTTAAAGCTAAAAAGCTTGAGTGATAAAGATAAATTGGTTTCTTGGGTATATCAAATTACTCGTAATAGTATTTTAGATTATTTCAAAAAACAAAAACTCAAAGCTCCTTTATCAGATAATATGGTTGAGCTTCAGGAAGAAAAAGTATTTAATGAAGAATTAGCCAATTGCTTAAAGCCAATGATTGAGCAATTACCAAATAATTACAAGGAAGCTATTTTGCAAACCGAAATGGGACATTTATCTCAAAAAGAATTTGCAGATAAATTAGGTATTTCTTATTCGGGCGCTAAGTCTCGAATTCAAAGAGCTCGCCAGCAATTACACACTTTATTTAATGAGTGCTGTTCTATCGAATCAGATAAGTACGGGAATATTATGGAACATGTTTGCAAAAAAGGCTGCGGCTGTCAATCTTAATTTGCGTCTTTTTAAAAGAAGGACGTCTATAGGTTATAAATCAATAAATGTATAACCTTAAAATTTAGAAATCATGGGAAATCAAAATGAATCATGTTCTTGTAACAGCAACAATTGTCAAACAACAAACGAAGCAGTAAATACTTGTCGTTGTCAAAATACATGTTCGTGTAACTGTAATTGCAACAATTGCGAATGCGACAAAAGCAAATGTAATTGCAGCTCAAACAAATGTTGTTAATTAGTTAAAGAAAAAGAGGCTTGAAATTTCAAGCCTCTTTTTTTATGCAGCATATTGTAAATTTTTATAGAGTAATCGTTTAGCTATTGGCAAAAAGGTTTCATCTTTAGGAAGCTCTGCATTAGCTTTAAACAAGTAAACGGCAGGATTTGGTAATTGTGGATTATCATGAATAATCTCCATTTTTAATTTATCTACTGGTTTTGATAAAGATAACGTATATGTAGAAAAGTAATTGCAGCTTAATCCATAAACGTCTTGGTGTAATAAATTGAGTTTAGAAAATTGATACGTATAAACTGTAATTTGTTTTGATTGAAAGGGGTGTAGCATAAAGTAACCTTCTGTTCTATATAGTGGTAATATGCCTACATGATCAACAATAATGTTTTGCTCCGCAAAATCAAATATATGTTTCCCTTTGTTTAATTCATCTGCAAACAAAGGTTCGCAAAAAGAAATAATTTCTTTGAGTTCGTTTAATGATTCATCATCAATAACAGATTCATATTTTAATGTGAGATTTTGAAAATCAATACCGCTGATGTTTTTCTTGAATTTATTTTCTAAGGAAATGGTATTATTTTTTAAAAGCAGTAATTTTTTGTAATGGGCTATTAATTCAGCAAAGTCGGGATACAACTTTTGTTCTTTAAAATGCGCTTCTACTTGCTGTAAGTATCCTAAAACGTTATACTTTTTGTACTCGAAGTCCATCAAACCTTCGGTTAACCAATTTTCAGATAATGTTGCCATACATTTTATACGACTCTTTATGAAATTGGTTACTTAGTTTTTATAAATTTATATTTTTGTAAATTCGAACAAGAATAAATAAGATGATAGATATTACTAAAGTGCCTTTTAATAAAATGTTGGGAATTACGCTGGCCAACAATCCAGAATATTTGTTGCAGTTGGATGCTAGAGAAGACTATACGAATCATTTAGGAACAGTTCATGCCGCTGCCTTATTTACTTTAGCAGAAGGCTCGGGTGCACAATTATTATTGAAATCATTTCCAGAAGATATAATAGACAATGTACTCCCAGTTTTAAGAAAAGTTGAGGTGAGTTATAAAAAACCTGCAAATGGCGTTATTGTATCAACTGCTTCATTAAAAGATACAACGATTGAATTAGTGACAGAACAGCTACTCACTAAAAAGCGAGTGTCAATTGTTACACCTGTTGATTTATTTGATGAATCAAATACTAAAGTGTTTTCCGCTAATTTTGAGTGGTTTGTGGTTCTTAAAAATTAAGACTTGGTAATTGACTACAAACACGTTCTAATAAAATAGTGATGGTGCGTTTTACCACTTCTTTCTTGTTTTCATGATAGTATGTCATTTCTTCTTCAGTAAATAAGGCGATAGTAATTCCAGTCAATAATTGTTTTAATTGTAAATTTCCTTTTACAATTTCATGAATGCGTTCCGTTTTTTTATTATCCGTTAAATTTTTAACGATTATTTTATTCTCCGATAAATGTTGATTGATTAAAGTCAGAATTAAATCGTTTTGAAATTTAAGAATAGGACGTAGCGTATTCGTTTGAAACGTTTCCAAATCAGTAGATTTAGAATTATCTACATTGATTACCGAGCGTAAATTTTTTAATTGTTCTGAGCGATTATTCATGCCCTAAAGTTAGCATTAAAATCGGTTAATAGTTAGTGCATAAATGCCGCTTTAAAATAATAAATTAATGGTAATAAGTGTAACTTTATGTCATGGTTTTTGAGCAGCTTAAACAAAAAAAATACCCCGCTAACGAAGCATTTGATAGGATTTACCCAAAATTATATCAAGAACATTCGGCTCGTCATTTTACGCCAGTTAATGTTGCTGTTAAAGCTGCTAAATTACTCGTAGATAAACCAACAGATAAAATTTTAGATATAGGTTCGGGTGTTGGGAAATTTTGTTGTATTGGAGCAAGTGTTACTGATGCTCATTTTTATGGTGTAGAGATGCGTAAAACATTAACCAATCTTTCGAATAAAATAAAGAGGAATTATAAATTGAAAAATGCTCACTTTATTAATAATGATTTCACCACTTTAGATTTTAAAAAATTTAATGGGATTTATTTTTTTAATTCGTTTCATGAAAAAATGGATGATTCTTGTATTTTAGATGAAACTTCTAAGGTCTCTTTATCAGAATACAAAAAGTATCACGAAGATTTAATGATGAAATTAAATGAATGCGAGAAAGGTACAAAGTTAGTTACGTATTATACCTTTAAAAATAAAATACCCTCTTCCTATCAATTTATAGATGCTAACGAGACTGGTTTATTGAAGTTTTATATTAAAAAGTAATAAAATGAAAGAGCTGCAACATTCGCAATTAGTAGATTTAATACAAATGGCGTATTCAGCCGAAAAAGCAGCAGCCTTTGCATACATTGGTCATGCGGCTTCTGTAAAAAACAAAGTTGAGAAAGCTGCTATTCGCCAAATTGAATTGGATGAATGGAACCATCGCGATGAGGTGATGCAAATCATGAAAGACTTTGATATTCCTGTTTCTAAATGGTATGAATTTAAATTTCATGTTATTGGAAAAATAATTTCGGGAAGTTGTTTTGTAATCGGTTGGTTTATGCCTTTTTATTTTGCTGGCCGATTAGAAAGCGGTAACGTGTGCGAATATTTTAGAATGAAACATTATTTTAATTCTTTAGGAATAAAAAAATATGACGTCATACTTTATGAAATGGGCATGAAAGAAAAAGAACATGAAGTCTATTTCTTAGAGCAAATAAAAGATAGCAAACTATTACCATTCTTTGAAAAATTATTTTTCTGGGGAAAAAGTAGTTTTAATAATATCGACTTAAATAAAAAATATCCCGTTGAAGAATCGGATATTTACTGTAAGAAATAAGGATTTTGAGCCTCCTGTCAGCTGTAAGGAAGGAATTGGTTTCACTCTAACAATTTACTATCTTTACAACAATGAAAGTCCTTTTAACCACTCTTAACGCCAAATACATTCATACAAACTTAGCAATTCGTTTATTGTATGAATTGAATCATGAAAAATATGATGGTTTGGCGTGGAAGGAATTTAATATAAAAGAAGATAAAGATGAAGTTGCTACAAAATGTTCAGCTTTTGATGTTGTTGCTTTTAGTTGTTATATATGGAACATTACACAAACATTAGCGGTTTGTGAAAAAATCAAAGCTTTAAATCCAAATACTAAAATTTTATTAGGTGGACCAGAAGTAAGTTACGAGTACGAAGATGTTATTGCGCTTAATTGTGTTGATTATATAATTGTTGGAGAAGGAGAAACTGGATTTCAGGAGTTTTTAGAGTTTTACCCAAGTCCAGAACTAGTTTCTAGTTTGGTTTGGAAAAACGGAGTAGAAGTCAAGAAAAATAAAATGGCAGCGATGTTTGATTTGAAGAAATTTGAAAACAGCATGCCTTACCGTTTTGATAAACCAGAAGACTTAATCAATAAAGTATTATATATTGAAACATCTCGTGGTTGCCCTTATAAATGTGAGTTTTGTTTAGCGAGCTTGGATAATAAAGTACGTTACCTGCCAAATGATAGTATTAAGGCCACTTTGCTATACATGATGCAACATGGTAAAGTGGTTAAGTTTTTAGATAGAACTTTTAATATCAAAAAAGATTTTACGCTTGATATCTTTAATTTTATTTTAGAAAATTATCGTCCCGGAAATGTATTTCAGTTTGAAATTACCGCTGATATTTTGCATCCTGATATTATTCAATTTATTCATGATAAAGTGCCAGATAATTTATTTCGTTTTGAGATAGGGATACAAACTGTCAATCAAAAAGCCAATTTGGAGGTTAGCAGAAAACAAAGCTTTGAAAAAACGACTAGTATCATCAAGCAATTAGATTATAAAATTGAAATGCACTTGGATTTAATTGTAGGTATGGCCTTGGATTATTGGGAAGATACCAAATATAGTTTCGAAGAGGTATTTAAATTATTTGCTCCTGAAATGCAGCTGGGATTTTTAAAATTTTTAAAGGGAACACCGTTAAGACATAAAGCGGAAAATTATGGCTTTAAGTATGATCCTAATCCGCCTTATCAAATTATTGAAAGTAATTATTTATCTAAAGAACAATTACATCAAATTGTTGAATTGGAGCATGCGCTTGAAATATATTGGAATGGTAAAAAGGCTACTAATACTTTAAGATATGTAACTCATCATTATAGCATTTTTGAATTTTTATTAGGACTCGGGCATTTTTTTGGAACTCAAAAAGATTTTCATAAATATTCCTTAACGGATGTATTTGATATTATTACGATGTATGCTCAACAAAATCATCCAACAGATGTTGTATTAAGACAGATGATTGCCATTGATTATTATCTACATTTTAAAGTGAAACCAAAATCCTTATTTTTAGAAGAAATTGATTTTACAGAAAAAAATAAAATGATTGATGAATTAAAACTAAATCATCATAAATACAGATACGTTGTGTTGCCTTTAGACTTTGACTTTAGAGCCTTTTCAACAGAACAAACTATTGTTAATGAGAATAAACATTTAATTATTCAGTATAACGGAACTACCAAAGCAGAAGTGATTAATGTTTCTGTTTAATAAAACAACATGAACAATCAATATCCGATTGACGTACGTAAAAAGTCTCTCCAGAAATTACTTTCTAATATTATTAAATATGAAAGTGATATTATTAAAGCTTTATACGATGATTTTAAGAAGCCTGAATTTGAGGCTATAGCAACAGAAACCAACTATATTATTTCTGATTTAAAAGAAACTATCTCTAATATTCATTCTTTTTCAAAACCTAAAAAAGTAAGTGCGAGTTTATTAAATTTTCCTTCTAGCGATTATATATATTATGAACCTTATGGCAAAGTATTAATTATTGCGCCATGGAATTATCCATTTCAATTAGCAATTTGCCCATTAGTAGCAGCTGTTTCCGCAGGCAATCAAGTTGTATTAAAACCATCTGAGCTAACACCACACACATCTGCTATTATAGCGAAACTAATTTCTGAATCGTTTGATAAAGACCATGTAACTGTTGAGCAGGGCGGCGTTGAAAAATCAAATGAACTGTTAAGCCGCCGTTGGGATTACATATTTTTTACTGGAAGTGTAGCAGTAGGTAAAATTGTGGCGAAAGCTGCCGCAGAAAATTTAACTCCTGTAACACTTGAGTTGGGTGGTAAAAGTCCTTGTATTGTTGATGAAACAGCCAAAATAGAATTAGCAGCCAGGCGAATTGTATGGGGCAAATTCATCAATGCTGGGCAAACTTGTATAGCACCCGATTATATATTAGTTCATCATTCGGTTAAAGAAAAATTAATTGATTGTCTGAAAAATGAAATTGAAAGAACTTACGGAAAAGAAATTACTAGTTCTCCAGATTTTGCTCGAATCATTAATTTAAAAAATTGGGAACGATTGATAAGTTATTTGTCTGGTCAAAATATTGTATATGGTGGACCCTCTGACAAGGAAACTTTATTTATTTCACCAACCATTATTGATAATCCTTCTTTAAAAAGTGACGTGATGCAAAATGAAATATTTGGACCCTTGTTGCCAATTATATCTTACCAAAATGAATCAGAGTTGGCGGATATTATTTTGAGTTACGAAAAGCCTTTGTCGTTGTATGTTTTCACGGAGCGTAATCAATTTGCTGATAAAGTCATCGAACAATTTTCATTTGGTGGTGGTTGTGTAAATGACACATTGATGCATATCGCTAATAAAAATTTACCTTTTGGTGGCGTTGGATTTAGTGGTATGGGAGCTTATCATGGCAAGTATAGTTTCGAAACATTTTCTCATAAAAAGTCAATATCAAAAAAAGGCACATGGTTAGATGTGCCTTTAAGGTATGCGCCGTATAAAAACAAACTTCAGATGTTAAAGAAGTTGTTAAAGTGGTTTTAAGCAGCTCATTTTCTGAATAAACTCATAATGCTACAATTCGTAGCAATCAGATGCTACACATAGCCGTAACTTTATATTGTAAATTATAAGGTTATGGAAAATAAAATCATTAATTATTTCAAAGGAAGAGGAGCGCAGTTTAATCCTCATAGTCGTTTTCAAAAAAATCAATATGTTCAGGAACATGTTGAAGGTTTGGATGAAGAGTTTTTGCAAAAAGAAAAGACAGAAATTATTTACACTTATCCCAAAACTATTATTAATAAAGTAGAAAGCACCGATATTGGCTTAGGATATTCACTTAATCCATATCAAGGTTGCGAACATGGTTGTATTTATTGCTATGCCCGTAATTCCCATGAATTTTGGGGTTATAGTGCAGGACTGGATTTTGAGAGAAAAATAGTAGTTAAAAAAAATACCGTAGAACTTTTGGAAACAACTTTCAGTCAAAAAAACTGGAAGCCAAAACCAATTATGTTATCTGGCAATACAGACTGCTATCAGCCAATTGAAAGGGAAACTGAAATAACTCGAAATATTTTAAAAACGTGTTTAAAGTTTAAACATCCAGTTTCTATTATCACTAAAAACTCATTAATAACTAGAGATATTGATGTGTTAACTGAATTGGCAGAGCATAATTTGGTTCATGTGATGATTTCAATAACTGGCACCGATGAAAAAATTCGTCAGTTATTAGAGCCAAGAACGGCTTCGTATAAAAACCGAATGACCGTTTTAGAAACTTTATCTAAACACGGCATTCCTTGCGGAGTAATGGTAGCACCTATTATTCCTGGCATTAATAATCATGAAATACCAAGTGTGTTAGAGGCAGCTGCTAATGCAGGAGCAACTAGCGCAGGCATCACTATAGTAAGATTAAATGGCTCAGTGGAACATATTTTTAAAGATTGGTTAGTGAAAAATTTCCCAGATAGAGCCGATAAGGTATGGCATCAAATTATGGATTGCCATGGTGGAAAAGTCAGCGACTTTAGAAAAAGCGTAAGAATGAAAGGTGAAGGGAAAATAGCCGAATCTATTATGCAACTATTTAAAATTTCGAAGGACAGGTTTATGCCCTCAGAATCCAAATTTGAGTTCAATTGTGCTGATTTTAACTATAGAGCAGGCGATAAGCAGTTAAGTTTGTTTTGATAATTTATCTATCTTTATTTTAATAATATTATAGGATTTGATTAGTTTTAAAAAATGGGCGATATAAAATTATTTGAAGAAAAACAAGTTCGTTCACATTGGGACAGCGAGGAAGAAAAATGGTATATTTCTATAGTTGATGTTATTACGATACTAACGGAAAGTATTGATCCTTCTGCGTATTGGAGAAAACTTAAACAACGACTTAAAGAAGAAGGAAATGAAACCGTGACGAATTGTCACGGGTTGAAAATGCTTGCAGTTGATGGTAAAATGAGAATGACTGATGTGGCAGATACAGAACAACTTTTCAGATTAATTCAATCTATTCCCTCTCCTAAAGCGGAGCCATTTAAACTTTGGTTGGCACAAGTTGCATCCGAACGACTAGACGAAATGCACGATCCTGAATTAACAATCGATAGAGCCCTAGAACAATATTTACAGTTAGGATATTCCGAAAGTTGGATTAATCAGCGCCTTAAAAGCATTGAAATAAGAAAGGAGCTAACCGATGAATGGAAAAATAAAGGATTGAAAGAAGGCTTACATTTTGCAACTTTGACGGATATTATTACTAAGACTTGGTCAGATAGAACCACTAAAGAGTATAAAATATTAAAAGGATTAAAAAAGGAAAATCTCCGTGATAATATGACTAATACGGAGTTAATTTTAAATATGCTGGCGGAAGCATCAACTAAAGATATTTCTCAAGCAGTAAACCCAAAAACATTTGATGACAGTAAACTGGTAGCAAAACAAGGTGGTAATGTTGCTAAAGTTGCTTTAAAAGAATTAGAAGCAAAAACAGGTAAAAAAGTTGTAACTAGTAAAAAGTTTCTGCCAAAAAAAGAACAAAAAAAGAAACTAAAATGAGTAGATTCATAAAAACCACGGAAACTATTTCAAATCTTGATGCGCTTCCTAAAGCTTCTTTAAGAGAAGACTACGAAAAATGTGAATTCGTTAATTGTACTTTTTCAGATATTTCTAATATCAATTTCATTGATTGTTCATTTAAAAACTGTAATCTCAGTAATTGCAAAATAAATAATGCCAAACTACAAGGCGTTGAGTTCATAGATTGTAAATTATTAGGACTTAATTTTTTTCAAGCCAAGGATTTCGCATTTGAAGTCTATTTTGAAAAATGTTTATTGGACTACGCATCCTTTGATAGTAAGAAGTTAAATAAAAGTGAGTTTAAGTCGTGTAAAATGTATGAGGTTAATTTCACGAATGCAGATTTATCAAAATCAACATTTGCGGATTGTGATTTGTATGAAGCTGTTTTTGCTAAAACAAATTTGGCAAGCGTTGATTTTACTAGTTCTAGTAACTTTGCTATTGACCCAGAAATAAATAATATTAAGAAGGCAAGATTTTTATCGCAAGATTTATTTAGACTTTTAACTAGGCACGATATTATTATAGAATAAAATATGAAAAAAATAATTCTTCTTTTATGTATTGGCTTTTTGTCAACCACAACAACGAAAGCGCAAAAAAGCACTTACGATTCTACTTTAGCTAAAAAACTGCAAGCAGATGATTACGGTATGAAAATGTATATATTTGTGATGCTAAAAAAAGGAAGTAATACTTCTACAGATAAAGAAGCAAGAGATAAAGCCTTTGTGGGCCACATGAAAAATATTCAGTACATGGCTGATAATGGCAAACTAGCAGTAGCTGGCCCGTTTGAAAACGGAGAAACTCATAGAGGTTTATTTATTTTAAATGTGACTACATTTGAGGAAGCAACTAAATTATTGGAAGGAGATACTGCTATTAAAGAAAAATATTTAGAACCTGAATTAATTCAATGGTATGGCTCTGCCTCTTTAATGGAAACTCCAGAAATTCATAAAAAATTACAAAAGAAAAATTTTTAATCAATGATATATTTACGTCTAATTATACTGAGCATTCTTACTATGAATTTAACGGCTCAAGTAACAGAAAAAAATTATAGAATCTATTCGGTTAAACTAGCTAAAGAAATTAGCATAGCAGACATCGTTAATGATATGAATAATGCGGATGTATTATTTTATGGCGAAGAACATAACGATTCGGTGACACATTACTTAGAAAATAAAATTTTTGAATCCTTGTATCAAAAATATAATTCAAGTATAGCACTTTCTATGGAAATGTTTGAACGTGATGTGCAACCTATTATGAATGAGTATTTGAGTTCTGATATAAGAGAGAAAAACTTTAAAAAAGACGCTCGTGTTTGGTCTAATTACAAAGATTACAGGCCAATGGTTGAATTTAGTAAATTGAATAAATTAGATGTGGTTTGTGCTAATGCCGCAGGTCGTTATTCAAATCTAGCTGGGCGCAAAGGCCAAAAAG
This sequence comes from Bacteroidia bacterium, assembly GCA_046594225.1. Classification (GTDB taxonomy): domain Bacteria; phylum Bacteroidota; class Bacteroidia; order B-17B0; family Aurantibacillaceae; genus UBA4416. The sequence continues at coordinate 2,934 of JBKJPW010000199.1, read as the reverse complement.
CATTAATGGAATTACCTGTAGAATCTAAAAAATATTTTGCGCCTTTACCTTACGATACAGCTTCAGGTAAATACCATGAAAAATTGACGCAACTTTTTAGTGATGGAGATTCAAAAAAGAAAAAGCAGCCATCAATGGGAGAATCATTTAGTTTAGTAATGGCGCAATCGCTTTGGGATGCAACCATGGCTTTCTCTATTGCTGATTATTTAAAAACACATTCAGGTAAAAAAGTATTTCAGGTTAACGGACGATTTCATAGTGACGAGCATTTTGCGGCAGCCACTCAACTTATAAAATACAATCCTAACCTTAAAATTTTAGTTATATCTTCAGGTTCTGACGAAGACTTCCCGAAGATTGATTGGAAAAAACACGAGCATTTAGGAGATTACATTATTATTACTGATCCTAAAGTTCCAAAAACCTATAAAGAATAATTCTACAATGATAAAATCAATTTACACTTTCAGTTTTTTAAGTTTATTTACTATTAATGCTATTGCTCAAAACAGAAGCATTAATTTTGAACATGTTACTTTTGCCGAAATTAAAGCCAAAGCATTAAAAGAAAACAAACTCATTTTTATTGACGCCTATACCACTTGGTGTGGTCCATGTAAAAAAATGGCCAAAGATGTTTTTACTAATAATGCCGTAGCAGATTATTACAATGCCAATTTAGTAAATGCTAAAATTGATATGGAAAAAGGTGAAGGAATTGAAATAGCAAAACAATACGAAGTTAAATGTTATCCTAATTTATTATTTATTGATGGTAATGGGAATTTAGTGCATCGTATAGCTGGTTCTATGTCTTCAAAAGAATTTATTGCTCTTGCGCAAGATGCTAAACAACCAGAAAAACAATTTTCTAATTTTGCTAAAAATTATGAAGCTAATAAAGCTGATGCAGATTTTTTGTTGAAATATATTGAGGCAAGAGAAAGTACCTGTTTAGAATCAGACGAATTGGTAAAAGATTATTTTGCATTACAAAAAGAAGAAAATCTTATAAATAAAGCTAATTGGGAAATGATTGTATATCATATTAATGATATAGATTCAAAAATATTTAACCATGTAATAACCCATAAAAAACAATTTGAAGAATTATATACCGAAAAGGCAGTTAATGGTAAAATTTTAGGAGTTTGCGAAAACGCTTTAAATTCTATCATAAGAAAAACTTCTTTCGATGAGAAAAAGTATAATGAGACAAAACTTAAAATTGAATCATTTAATTTACCCAATACAAAACTTATTTTTGTAGAAGCAGATATGAGTTTAGCTGAAAAAACAAGTAATTGGGAGGCATTTGTTAAGCTAGCTGTTGCTAATGTGGATAAATATTATTTAAAAGATGCAGATAAACTAAATTCTATTGCCTGGACTTTTTACGAAAAAGTGACTGATACGGAGTCTTTGTCAAAAGCAGAAAATTGGGCTAAAACGGCCTGCGATTTAAATAAGAACTATGCTAATATGGATACTTATGCAGCGGTTTTGTATAAATCCGGTAAAAAAGAGTTAGCCCTAAAAGCTGCTAATGATGCTATTATAAAAGCAATTGATGAAAAGATGACTGTTGAAGAATATAAAAGTACAACAGAGTTAGTTGAGAAAATTAAAGCCTTGAAATAATTACAAGACATTCACATACTTCCAAAAGGTATCAAACTTTTGAAGATGTTTTACCCAAAGTAATTCTGTTTTAGCAGATTTTAATTCAATTAATAATTGAATATTCTTTTTGTTTTTTTGTTGCCACTCCTTACTGTTTGGATTCATACTAAAGAGAATGGCTATTTGTTTTGCATATTCTAAATCTTCTGATGTCCATTTCTTAGTATCAATTCCTAAGTTTTCTTTTAGTTGCTTAAAACATACACTCATGGCTTTGTTTCTATCGCCATTAAATATTTTATTAATGTACGACGTAATTTGTTGACTTATAACTTCCGAATCATAATTTGGATAACTACTTTCCGATAAAGTTAAAGCTAAATTACTTTTGGTGTATTTTTTCAAAGTACTCTCTGTACTTTTATAAGCCGAATTCATTAGTTTTTGATTTTCTTCTTCTAAAGCTAATTCTCTTAACTCTTTATTTTCTGGTCTGAAGCCTAATTTATAATAAAACCAAAATGCTCCTGTTTTAATTGCTTCTGAATTGTGTAAGCCAAATTGATATGGCTTTACAACAAAACGGGTTGCTCCAAAATACTGATGATAAACGCGTAATAACTCGCAAATAATTAAACCAGATTCTCCACCTCTAAATGATTCTAAAATATTTATACCAAACTGACTACGTTCTCCAAATATCCATCCACCTCCATAAGATGCTGGAATATTGTTTTTAAAGACTAAATAACCAATATAAGATTCTAAGGAATATCTTTTGTTGTTTGTACTTCCAAATAAAGCAATTGAAATCCCCTTATCTAATTGAAATAAGGTAATGTCATCCTTATTGGCATTAGTAAAAGGCTCAGTTTCTCTATACAAATAAAACAAAGTCATTTTTGCCGCATCAATAATACGGTCTTTATCTTTATCAGTAAGCTTTACAGGTACGGGTAACTTTTGTTTTATAATTTCTTGTAGACTTATTTTCTTTTCTAAAGGTCTTGTGTGATAGTATATAGGTAAAGACGCACCTCTTAAAAAGCTAACGGATGTATTTGAATCAGATACTTTCCATTGAATGAAAACTCCTAGTTGATTGTAAATAACTGCTTGCGTTTTCAAATCCAAATCAGATTGTTGTATGAGTTGCAATAACCATTCTAAATCAGTTTGTGTTTTTGATGAATGAAATTGGGCAATGCGGTATTTAAAATCTTTTTCGCTTTCATGTATTTTTGAATATTCCACCAAAGGCAAAAGTAATTTTAAAATAGATTTTTGAGTTTCAGTAGTTGAAGAAGC
>JBKJPW010000104.1:0-6461 GCA_046594225.1 Bacteroidia bacterium | reverse complement strand
ATAAGCAATAACAAATAAAACAATCATGAGTAAAGAAAGAAGTATTCTTTTTTTCCATTTATTTTTTTGGATAGATTGTTTATTAAGTTCAGAATTTTCCATAAGGTAAAGCTACTGATTATTTAATAGATAGTTCTTCTGCCCTACTCTCGGCATTTTGCAAAGCTTTTATAATAACTTCACCCATACGGTTTTCATTAAAGGTTTTTAAAGCCGCCTCTGTAGTTCCTCCTTTTGATGAAACCGAAGAAATATATTCATCCAACGTTTTTTGTCCGTTATTAATTAAATGAAATGCACCTAACATGGTTTGCTTAGCTAAAATACTAGAGACGTGTTCATCTAATCCCATTTGTACACCCGCATCTACTAAATGTTTCATGAAGTAGAAAAAGTAAGCTGGTCCGCTACCGCTTAATGCTGTTACAGCATTTAACTGTTGTTCTTCTTTTAAATATAAAGTCCTACCGGTAGTTGACAATAAATTTTCCACCAACATAATTTTATCATGAGGTAATTCGCTTGATGATGCAAAGGCTGTCATTCCCATACTAATTTCAACTGGTAAATTAGGCATAGCTCGCACAATAAATTTATGATTTAAAGCCGACTGAATAAACGAAATTTCTGTGCCTGCCATAATTGATAATACCACACAGCTTGGATTAATTACATTTTTTAAACTTTGTGATAGTTCTTTAAAGTCTTGAGGCTTTACTGCTAAAATCACAATGTTACATTCCAAAATTGCTTTATCGTCAGTTGTTACAACTTTACCAATATTCATGGCAGATAGGCTTTGTTGTCGATCTGTATTTTTCTCTACTAATAGTAAATTTTCCTTGGTAACTATTTTATATCTTAAAAAGGAATTGGCATATATGAGTCCCATATTTCCACATCCTATAATGGCTATTTTATTCATGGTGTTTTATTGTTTTAGCGTCACCCTGAACTCGTTTCAGGGTCTCATAAGATGCTGAAACGAGTTCAGCATGACTGTTATTTTAAATATGATTCGTATTCTTCTTTAGTAGATAGTTCTGCAAAACCACTGTCATGAAGTAAATCAGCAATTAAATTTCTATCTGGTAAAATTTTAGCAAGGTGTTTCGTCACAATTACTTTTGAGCCAATAAAACTGATTTCTTCAAATTCATTTTCGTTAATGATTTTAAAGAAATTTTTATGGTTCTTATATTTTCTATAGGTTGGAAAAGTAATATGATTCATGATGTAATATTTAAAAAAAAGCGTCCCGCAAATTCTGCGGGACGCTTTTTAGTTTTTTAACTACATGCCGCCTTGCGACATGGGCTGTCCCTGTTGTTGCCTTTCCTCTTCGGGCATTAACTCTTCCATGGGAACAATAGCAGTTAAGCGTTTCATCAAATCTTTTGAGTGAGCTTCTTGTTTAAATTGCTCAGCCAACATCACTAATCGACGCATAATTTCTTTTGCTTGCCCAACTTCTCTATTAAAAGCAACACGATGAATAGACGTTTGTGAGTTATATACTTTTAAATCATTTTCATAGATAGCAAATAATTTATCTGATAACTCAGTCGCTTTTTTCATATTACCTAATTGATAATATCCAGCAATAATAGTATAAAGCGTTGCTTCATAACGTACATTTGCGTCAGGCATTTTTTCTAAACACAAATCCAATACTTTTTCTGCCTTTTTCTTCTGCCCTTTATTAATTAAAGCGCCTGCTAATGTTGCCATTTGCATACGCATATTAGATGCCATACGCGTACAATTTTCGTCTAAACTTACTCCTGGCTTATCTAAACCACCCCAAGCAAATTTATTCATGATGTTATCATACATCACTTCCGTATTTACACGTCCACCCTGCGCCATTTCATCAGCAGTATTTTTAATTGGTGTTAAACGATATGCTAATCCTTCTAATTGAAAATAATCTTCTAAACCTAAATATGCTTCAGATCCTGTTGTTACAGCAAAATAAATTGGGCGTTTCCAATCGTTATGTGCAATTAAATCCAATACCATTAAATCATTTTTAGTTAAGTATTGGCGGTTAATGGTCCATTTTATAGATTTCACTAAACGCGCTGTGTCTTTCACTGCAATTACTTTTTCACGCATCACTTTCATCGAATCTACTGGCACGTAGAATGTTTTTGCTGGAAAATAATCTAAAGGTTTGTTGCCATAATCTAATTTATTTTCTAAATCATCAGATACAACAAAGTCAATGGCTTTTTTCAAACTCATGGCTCCTGCACCTTTATCCATTATATATACGACTTCGCGCTTGCTTTGAGTATATTTTTCGGCAGGTATTGTAAATGGCACCGGAGCAGACTCGTATGCTGCACGACGCATTTGATTAATATACCAATCCGTTTGTAATAAACTTAAGTTTACAACACGTACGTCTGTTCTCACACCTTCTACTTCCTGGGCGTACCAAAGAGGGAACGTGTCGTTATCACCATTTGTAAATAAAATAGCATTAGGTGCACATGTATTTAAGTAGTTTACCGCAAAGTCTCTACTCATGGTACGTTTAGCACGGTTATGATCGTCCCAACCTTCAGCTGCCATTAATGTTGGAATAATTAAACCAACTACAGTAGCTAAAAGTGCTGCTGTTTGACCATTTACTTTCTTACTTAAGAAATCATAAATAAACAAAACGCCTAACCCAATCCATATGGCAAATGCATAAAAGGATGCTGCGTAAGCATAATCACGTTCACGGGGCTGATAAGGATATTGATTTAAATAAACCACAATTGCCAAACCAGTTAATAAAAATAATAAAGCCACTACCCAAGTATCTCCTTTATTATTTTTTAATTGAAATAAGAAACCTAATATCCCTAAAATAAATGGCAAAGCATAAAAAGAATTGTTAGCCATATTATTTGAAGCAGCATGCGGTGCAAATGAAGTGTCGGTATCCAATAAAGCATCATCTAAACCTTTAATACCTGTTTTCCAATTTCCTTCTAAAGGATTACCATTTAATCCTTGAATATCATTTTGACGACCAATAAAGTTCCAAGCAAAATAACGCAAATACATATACTTAACTTGGTAACTAATAAAATAGGTCATGTTTGCAATAAAGCTTGGAATTTGAACTTCTTCCATTTGACCACTTTGCTCATTCATTTTTTGCTTGGTTTTGTGATGACTTTGCACGTCACCCCAATAGCGATAAGCCGCTTCGTGATTACCTTGCTGACTCCACATACGAGGAAAAACCGTACAATATTCTTCTTCGTAAGCCGGAACCGCTTTTTTACGGTCATCAACTACTACATATTTATTTGATTTTTCATCCTTTGCATAAATAGGATCTTTATCTCCAAAATATTGTTGCGATTTTGTTGGTGCATTATAGTAATTACCATATGTTAATGGGAAATCGCCATACTGTTCACGATTTAAATACGACAACATGGTAATAGCATTTTCAGGATCATTTTCGTCCATAGGAGTGTTTGCCTGAGAACGGATAATCAAAATAAAGAAGGATGAATAACCAATTAACAAAGTTGTGAAACTTACTAAAATAACGTTTAGAGTATTGATGTTTTTTGATTTTAAATAATGGATTCCATAAAGTAATCCACCTAATACTAATAAACGCGACAAAAACGGAGTAAAACCATAGCCTGTACCAGAAATAGTTACAAGACCAGCAAAAGCGATCCCTGTATAAAATCCTAATTTATAATAAGATTCTTTCTTTTTTACTGTATAAAGTATTAAAGAAGCTAATGATGTGAATAATAATAAAAAGAAGATTAATGACCCTATATTAAAGCCCATGTGCATTTTATTAACGAAAAACACCTCAAAGTCAGCTGCAAATTTTACAATTTTTGGAATCATAATATTTTGAATTCCTCCTAATAACACCAAAGAAATACCGCCAGTAATCATAAATGATTTCCAAGTAAATTTGTGTTTTTTGAAATAATAAATAAAACAAATAGCTGGAATAGCTAATAAGTTTAATAAATGGACACCGATAGATAAACCCATTAAATAAGCAATTACTACCAACCAACGCATGGCACTAACAGGATTGGTTGTATCTTCTTCATCCCATTTAAGAACTGCCCAAAATACTAATGCTGTAAAGAAAGATGACATGGCGTAAACCTCACCTTCAACAGCTGAGAACCAAAATGAGTCAGAAAATGTATAAGCTAAACCACCAACAATACCAGCACCTAAAACTGCCCATTGTTTACCAGTTGTAAATTCTTCGCCTTGTTTTACAATAGCCTTAATACCTAAACGAGTAATAGTCCAGAATAAAAATAAGATGCTGAACGAACTACATAAAGCTGACATAATATTAATCATTTTACCAGCCATAGCAGGATCTCCGCCGGCAAATAAAGCAAACATACGGCCTACAATCATAAAGAAAGGTGCTCCAGGAGGATGACCAACTTCTAATTTATAAGCACAAGCTATGTACTCACCGCAATCCCAAAAGCTGGCTGTTGGTTCAATAGTTGAGACATAAGTAAAGGTAGCGATGGCGAAAACAATCCAGCCAATAATGTTGTTTAATTTTTTAAACTGCATATTTTTATTTTAAAAACAGATAAGATGCGAATTTAACTAAAAAAGCCTGCCAAAAAGAATGAATCTTTTTTTTTATGAATTTTTTGTAAATGAAGATATTTTGCTATTTTTGTGCCCCGAACTTTTAACAAAGTTCAGATTGTCTGATGGTGTAACTGGCAACACGACTGATTTTGGTTCAGTAGAGTCTAGGTTCGAGCCCTAGTCAGACAACAAAAAGCCCTGAATAATTATTCGGGGCTTTTTTTACGCCAAAATTTTAAGCTTTTCTTGGATTATAGCTTGTACGGTGCGATTTTCAATCTTACTCTCCAGCCACGAAATAATGTCGAAGTACAAAAAAGCGCGCTTTTCATACTTATTTTTTCGCAAAGTCTCCATTTGATTTTTTAGTTTTTCGAAACGCTGTTTCACATTTTTAATTTTCCTTTCCATTAATAAACCCTTTAAAAAATCGAGAATATATTTTTGATATAATGTCAAATCTCCTTTTTTAGTAAAAAAACGATAAGTTGATTTAATATACGATTCCACTAAATCATCATTTCCTAATTCGAAATGACATATCAAGGAAAGAATTCTAGAAAAAGAATGGATATCTTCTCTCAGTGCAATTTCTCTTTCGTTGGTAATTTTATTTAACCACTTTAAAGCAATTTTATAATTATCACTTCCAAAATACAAACAAGCAATTTTATAATAAAACAATAGGATGGAATGTTTATCTAATTTGGTTACAAATGTATTTAACTCATTTTCTAAAGCTGCCACAATACGGGTTCCTGATTTAAATTCGCCCAACATAAAATGGCGATTGATTTCATGAATATAAATTGCTTTAAATAAATTGAGATTCAAATTTTCTGTCAAAATAATTTTTTTTTCTCGCTTAATCGCAACCAACTGTTTTAGCGTTTCCGAAAACTCTTGATACTTGTATAACTTATTTTGCACTGCTAACAAACTGTTTAAAGACTTAATGTACATCTCTGGCTTCAAGGCAATCATTTCTGGCTGCTCATCAAATAAACCAACCCATTTTTTTGCATACGCATAGCCTTGATTAAAATCTTGTACAAAAAAATAAAAGCCAACGTATGATTTAAAAAGATGTAATTTTTCTTGAAATGACAAATGTTTAATGTCATACAATGGCAAACTGCTTTTAAAAAAATGAGTCACTTTTTCCAAATCATATTTGCTCCTTACAAAGCCTGATTTATGATAATAAGAATCAAGCCTTAACGATAAATTAGAGAAAATATTAATGTTCTTAATGCTATCCGATACTTTTACCGTTTCATTAATAATGCTATTCACGCGCTCTTCATTGCCAACATCCAAAGTCTTAGAAATGACGAGTTTTTCGATTTCTAAAATTTCCAATAAAAAAATGGATTGATCGTTTGTGATCGCCATTTTCTTAGCTTTATCAATCATCTTCACACATTCTTTATACAAACATTTACTATATAGTAATCGTGCATAGTCAATCAGCTCCATCGTTTTAATACTTCGTAAACCATTACTGTTACAAAGACGTAAACTTTTTAATAATTGAAAATACAAATGTGTTTTAAGATTTGGTAATTGTTTGGGGTTTAATGTTTTTTGCTTTTCAAGAATTTTACTTTCATTATAGATTTTTTGTTTTTCAATCGCATCAAATAAAAGAATAAATTTTTTATCATCTGTGTCGCCCAATCTCGAAACATATAATTTAAAAAAACGCTTTTCGCCTTTAGATAAAGTTTGAATTAGGTTGAATAATTGTTCAGATTTTACGTTAGGCATCGTATTAATAAATTTAAATACTATATTATTTAAATTTATTAATACGATGCCTAACGTAAAATCTGAACAATTATTCAACC
>JBKJPW010000235.1:0-9494 GCA_046594225.1 Bacteroidia bacterium | reverse complement strand
CATGAATTTATCATTACACTCTTTTTGTAAATCAAAACTTAAAACCTTATTAACTATTGGGTTAAGCTTAGGAATAGTATCAACAACCGTAAACGCCCAAATGATTACTACTTATGCTGGCGTAGGACTTTACGGCGCAACTGCAACAGGTACAACTGCAACTTCTGTGAAATTTCAAAATATTGGTGGTATTGTAAATGATGCCACAGGAAATTTATATATTATTGACCATGATGAATATAAGATATTTAAAGTAAGTCCTGCGGGAATAATATCCTTATTTGCAGGAAATGGGCAACCACTATACAACGGAGATGGCGGATTAGCTACAGCAGCTGCTATTAATAGACCAGAAAAAATTGCTATTGATGGAGCTGGTAATATTTATTTTTCAAGTGCAGCAACCAAAACAATTCGTAAAGTTAATACTTCAGGTATTATTACAACAGTTGCAGGCACTGGAGTATCTGGTTTTAGTGGAGATGGTGGTTTAGCAACCACGGCTCAATTAGATAGTCCTCAAGGCTTAGCCGTTGATGCTGCAGGAAATTTATACATAGATGACGGTAATTATAGAATTCGCAAAGTTGATGTAGCTACTGGCATTATAAATACTATTGCGGGAATTGGTGTATATGGGCAAGCTGGCGACGGCGGATTAGCAACTGCAGCACAAACTGATGCTGTTTCGTTGGATGTGGATGTTGCTGGAAATATTTATTTAGCAGCCTATAATTCGGTTCGAAAAATTAATGCTGTAACTGGAATTATAACCACAATAGCCGGTAATAATGCTGCAAATGGTTATTCTGGAGACGGTGGACCAGCAACTTCAGCATTACTTGAATCAATATTTGATATAAAATTAGATCCTTCAGGGAATTTATATATTACAGATTGGGTTACAAATCATGTCATTAGAAAAGTAGATATGACAACCGGAATTATTACAACAGTATCAGGAACTGGTACTCTAGGTTTCACTGGCGACGGCGGTTCGCCAGTTTATGCAAAATTGAATTACCCAAATGCTATAGCTTTTAACTCTTCGGGCGAAATGTTTATTACAGATGCTCAAAACTATAGAGTTCGTAAGGTTGATTTTTTAGCTACTCCAATTTGCCCTAATACTTTATCGGTTTCAAAAAACAGAGGCGCTAATGGCATGGCAACTATTACTCCATTTATTTCTCCTATGTCAGGTACACCTTTATATACTGGATCTATTTCAGGTAATTCACTAACTAATCCTTTAACAACTGTTAATTATACCACTAGCACTTCTTATACGCAAGCATTTCCAGGTAACGGGATTTATAATTTAACTGTAAATTATGAAGATAGTATTTCTGGTATATATTGTACAAGAAGCATAACCGATACTATTTTAATAAATAACAGTTTAACGGCCAAAACTTTTAACAGACGTTTTGATATTTCAAATTCTTATTTCTGTAATACAGGAAATGTAAGTTTTGTTGATACTACTCGTTTTAGCTATACTTTAAGCAATACACCTGCAACATATACCATTATTACTAATTGGGGAAATGGCAGCACTGTAACACATACAGTAAATGCTACTAATCAAATTTTTGTAACGTCTGCATCAACTTCATATACAAATCCGGGAGTTTACTCTATTCAATCTATTATAAAAGGGGTTGGCATGGCCAACGACACGGCCTTTAAATATGTAACAGTAGATTTATGTGGTAATGTAACAGGAACAGTTTATAATGATATTAATAATGATTGTTCTCAGAGCATGTTTATGGGGGAGTTTGGAATTAGTAATATTCCTGTTTACTTAACATCAGGAACAAATTCTTATATGTCTTGGTCAAATTCTGGTGGAATATATGCTTTTAATAATGTTCCAGCTGGTACCTATACTATTTCTGTTAATGGAGGAATTACTGGATACACAACAACCTGTGGTGCTAGTTTGCCTCATTTAACATCTGTAACCGGTACGTTAACTGTATATAATGATTTCGCATTGAATTGTACTGGAGGTTTTGATATTGCAACTACTGGTATTTCTTTATGGAGTGGATTATTTCCAGGACAAACAGATATGATCTTACCACATGTTGGTGTTTTAAATGGCAGTTGCAACTTTGTTGTACCTGGCCAGGTTAAAATGATTTTAACTCCTTGTATACAATATATAGCTGGCGGTTCGTTAGCAAACGTTCCTGATGCTATTATTCCAGCTGTAACAGGCGATACTTTAGTTTGGAACGTATCAGATATTAATAACATTGGAAATTTTGGTTATTGGAATTATGCCGTGAGTGTTACAACTTGCACAAATGCCGTTGTTGGCGATTCGGCTTGTATTACCATGATGGTGTTGCCTACCAATGGTGATGTTAATCCTTCAAATAATATATTTACGCGATGTTTTATTATTGGAGTAAGTTATGATCCTAATTACAAAGAAGTTACTCCTAAAGGATATGGAACTCAAGGATACATACCTGCAACGACAAATGATTTAACGTATACTCTGCATTTTCAAAATACCGGAACTGCAAAAGCAACTAATATTTATTTGCTAGATACACTCAGCACTAATTTAGATTTAAATACTATCGAAATTATTAGTTCAAGTCATTCGGTACAACCTTATTTATTAACGGGCCGAACTATGAAGTTTATGTTTGCTTATATTAATTTACCAGATAGTACAACAGATGAAGAACATAGTCATGGATATGTAACTTACCGTATTAAACCAAGTACTGGTTTAGCTCCTGGAACTCAAATTAAAAATACTTGCTATATTTATTTTGATTATAATGTTCCTGTTGTTACAAATACTACTTTAAATACAATTGAATTTGTTACAGGAGTTAATAAAGCATACACAAGTAATTCATGCGTTGTATTTCCTAATCCTGCTAAGGATAAAATAAGTGTGCGCCTATTTGCTGCAACAACTGCTAGTATTGAAGTGTATGATGTTTTAGGAAATGTTGTTAAAGAAATGACAACTGATCAATTACAATCCGACATAAATACAGAAGATTTGACTAGTGGAATTTATTTTGTGAAAATTACTCAAGAAGGAAAGTCATTCACGCAAAAAATAGTTATCCAAAAATAATAATACGAAACAAAAAAGCCTCTTACAGTTTTATGTAAGAGGCTTTTTTTATTTTAAAGAATCCATTATTTAGCTTCCCATTGCTTTCAATTGCTCTTCTAAAAATTTTATACCTTCTACAAAACTATGAGGATTGTATCCTAAATCATGTATTGCTTTATCGATTATAAAGCCTGTAATTGGTGGCCGTTTGGCAGGTTGTTTAATATCGGCCGATTTAGAAGGTTTGATTAATGATTTATCTAGTTTATAGTAATCAGCTACTAAATGAGCCACTTCTAAAATATTTAAAAAATCTTTTCCTGAAATATTGTAAATGCCACTTGCTTTTTTCTCTGCAATTAAAATACAACCATCTGCTAAGTCTTCGGCTAGAGTGGGAGTTCTGTATTGATCGTCAACTACATTAATGGTTTTACCTTGCTCCAAATTTTGTTTTACCCATAATACAATATTGCTTCTGCTCATATTATCTACAATGCCATAAACTAAAACGGTACGCGCCATTGCCCAATGTAACGAGGACGCTTGAACTATTTTTTCAGCTTCTAATTTTGTTTCGGCATAGTAGCTTAATGGATTTGGTTTTTCTGTTTCGTCAAGTGGCCCATGTGTCCCATCAAAAATAAAATCGGTTGATAGATGAATAAAATGAGGTTTATAGGTTGGATTTTCTTTTTGTAATTTCTCTAAAACAGGTACTTGATTTTTAACAGAGGTAGTATTTAAAAGTAAAGCACCCTCTTTATCTGTTTCACAAGCATCCACATTAGTCATAGCTGCTGTATTGATGATCACATCAGGCATATATTTACTAAATACAGATGCTACGTTATCGTAATTAGTAATATCTAATTCAACGTATTCGTAACCTGCTTTATTTACTAATCTGTTTTCGCCACGGGCAGTAGCAATACAGTGGATATTTTGTTTGTCTTTTAGTTTGTAAACTAATTTCTGTCCTAATAAACCATTAGAACCTGTGATTAATATTTTTTGCATACAACAAATATAGTGAAACTCAGATTATTTAGGGTTTATTCAAAAAAACATAGAATAGAACGTATTTTTATACATTTATCATACATTAGTAGGAGTGCGGCTGCAAAAGGCGAAAGAGAGCGAACTACTATTTTTTAGGAGGCATTGCGTAGGTTTTTCGAGCGATAAAAAATTGGAGTTGGTCTTTCGTCTTGAATTTTTATTTACTTTTTTTTCAAGAAAAAAGTAAATAAAAAATGTAAATCGATGCACTTTAACTAAAATATGTTTTTATAAGCAATAATATCAATATAAAAATAATATTAAGAGAACTCTATTTAGTTCTATTTTTTATTTGCAATAAAATATCAAATAGTTGAGCAGTAGCAACAGCATCTCCTTCTGCCCTGTGTCGGGCGTTGTTGTTAATACCTAAATCTTGGCATAAAGGCCCAAGGCTGTATGTTTTTTTACCTGGAATTAACTTACGACTCAATTGTACGGTACATAATTTATCGCGTTCATAATCGTATCCTAAATTAGCGAATTCACTTTTTATAAAATTATAATCAAAACTGACATTGTGAGCTACAAAAGTTCTGTTTTCTGTTAACTCTAATATAGTAGCAGCTATTTCTCTAAATTTTGGAGCAGATGCAACCATTTGATTGGTAATACCTGTAATATTTGTATAAATAGGAGATATATAACATTCAGGATTTATAAGAGAAGAAAATTTTTCTATTACTTGTAGGCCGTCATGAACTAAAATGCAAATTTCGGTAATCCGTCCATTTCTAGATTCAAATTTCCCTCCGCAAGTCTCAATATCAATGATTGTAAACATTAGATAAAAATAGCAATTATTTTCAGGGTTTATTTCAATAAAAAAAGACCCAAACAACTTTGGGTCTTTTTAAAATTATGGGTTATTTAACTTTATTTAAAAATTACTTTTTGAGTAGTAGTTTCACTTGATTTAGCAGTTACTTTTAAGAAGTATAAACCAGAAGCTACATTATTTTTTTTGATTTTAAAAGTTGCTTGTTCTGTAACATCAGATGCAATTAATTTTCCAGTAATGTCAAATAATTCAACTTGATGTGATGTATTTGTATTAGAAAATTCAATCGTTATATCATTATCAGATGGATTAGGAAATACTCTTGTTATAATAGTATTACTTAATTCTTCTACGCCAACAAATCCTGGTGATGAACAAGTCATAACAACATTAGTAGTACAAGTAGTGTAAGAATATAAGGTTGCTGTTTGCGCTGGTGTATTTGGAGGCATTAATGCAGGATCAGTGCAACCTAATTGCGAAACTAAAAAATCTCTTATAAATTTAATAGTCGTATCCATATAGGCCGTTGGGTTAGAGCCAGAAGCATAAGGCACGTGATCTTGTCCGTACCAAGTATAAAATGGGTTAGTAATTCCAATAGCGTTTGCCTGTTCTTTTAACATGCGGCTGCCATCCAATAAAATTAATGGTATACCAGGATTAACTAAACCTCTATTGTATTTCACAGTGCCATCAATAGTACCGTGCATTGAAACTAAAGGCACGTCTCCTGGTTCAATCCAGCCGTATCGTCCTAATGCACCACATAAGTTTATAACACCTTTTACTTTTGTTGAATAACATTGATTTCCGCTGTATCCTTCCATACCTCCAAGGGTAGTAAGGCTTGAAGGTGTTATATAGTAATTAATTTCACATGATTTATTTAGATATGCCATATGAAGCGCCGTGATTGCTCCAGCAGAGCTACCGCCGATAAAAATATTATTTGTATCAACTTTGTAAGTATTGGTTGTTAATTTATCCTTATAAAAAAAACGAACCGATGCTTTCATGTCTTGCACTGCCCTGAGAACCGCTCTAACTGCACCAATAGAATCAAATGGCGTTAAGCCTAACCGGTAATTAATAGATGCACATACGTACCCTTTTTTAGCAAATGCTTGACACAATGCTACTACATCACCATTTGTACTAGAGCCGCTGATGAAACTTCCGCCATGAGCCAAAACAATTAAAGGACGGGCAGTTTCAAGATCTCCAGTTGGTTGATAAATATCCATGGTTAATGATTGCGTTGATCCATTTGCCTTGACATTACTACCATAAATAACACCGCTGTTTGTGGTAATATTGGTAAAAGTGTCGGATGCATAACGACCACTTGCACATGGGCTTTGAGCCTCTAATGTAAGGGTAGTTAATAAAGTTGAAAAAGCTAATAAGTAAATTTTTTTCATAAGTTGATTTTTATTGTTTTAAATTGTCTTATGGTTTATTCATCATTTGGTTAGAGCGTATCTACTTGTATGATGAATAATTCACATGTGTTAAGTTTAGGTTATATTAAATTTAATAAAATATTTTAAATCAGCTTATGTATTCGTCTAAAATTAACAATCAAATCACTAAAAGGTTTAGTTACGGAAAAACTACCGCAGGGTATTTCATCGCATCTACTTCGGGTATAGTAGCGCTATAAGTAGCATTAATAGCTTTTATACATTCGTTAGCTAATAATGCATTGCCACGTGCGGTTAAATTTAATCCGTCGAGCGAATAAAACCCTCCAGAAACAAATGTGGCATTTACAGCAACACCATTATAAATATAACCTGTTTTAACTTTTGCGAAAAATGAATTTACATCCACAAAGGCTAATCCTTTTGAAGCTGCTAAGTTTTTTAAAATTATATTATAACTATTAATTGTGTTTTCTATAGTATTAATTTCTGGTAGTGTTAAAACGTACCTGTTTGGTAATGGAATTAAAGAACCCCATTTATAACATTTAACAGAATCTAATGGAATATTTAATAAGATCATCTCTCCTTCTACAGCCTGTCTGAACTCTAAGAATGGAACAGATACATCTTCGATGATAAAGCCATTATTTCCTTCATAAAAAACAGTTGAGTCAAAGTTAGTAGCATAGAGGTCAGTTAAGCTATCAGCTTTTATTTTGGTTAACTTAAGCGCATTCCATGGAATAGTATTAAAGTAAGCCATGGTTTTAATATTTGGAATATTAGTAATAACTCCTTTAGCACCGTTGGCGGTTAATTTATCAATCACATTATTAATACTGGCTTCAAAGCCAATATTAATAGCTCCAGAAATTGGAGAAATGCTATCTGAGGCAGCTCCTTTTAATGTATACTTTAACACATCATGTAAACCTAAATTAACAGAAAAAAAGGTTGGGTTTTTTGCTACTGCATCTGATAAGACAGAAGATGAACCACTGGATGCCATGCGTTGATAAAATGCATTACTATAACCATTCACATCCATATCAATTACTTTTGCATCAGGCACAGCCATATTGTTAAAAGGGCCTTGACCACCGTACATATTTGCAAAAACAGAGGCATCGCCTTGTGTGGCAATTTTTACAGGACCTAAAGAAACAGTTCCCTGACAATCAGTTCTGTTTCCTAAAATAGAGGGCGCATTATTAGCATTTCCCATGCCAATTGAACTTTGCGAAACGTTTGGAATTTTAAATTCGCCACCGCCAATTAATTTTAATTGTTCAGCTAAAATATTAGCGTACGAATTTTGTTGTGCATTATAATATAGTGCACCGTTGGCATAACCCGCTGTCATAGCGCCACCAATTGCCACATAAGTTGATGCGTCAATGTTTCCTTTATCAGGATCTGGCACATCAAATTTTGGTTTGCAACCAATAAGGATGCTTGCACTCACACTTAAAGCTAATAATTTATATAATGTTGTCATCTTTTGTTGAATTAAAATTTATATCCTATCGAAATACCAGGAGCAATAACGTTAGTTTTAAAAGTACCACTTAAATTAGTTTCTAAATTAGTATCCGTGCGTTTTAAGTGTGTAAATAAAAACGACGCATCAATTATTAAATGTTTGGTTTGGTAACCAATGCCTGCTGTGTAGTTTACACGATTAGCATCTGGTGTTTCTGGCGTTACATAGCCATTTTGAACAGGAGTAATGCCATAAGCTAAACCAAGACGGGCAGCAAAATGCGAATCAATTTTATATTGTGCGCCAGCTCTAAAAGCCACGGTGTTTTTATACCTACGAGCTGATTTTGTATCGATTAAAGAGGTCGTGTTATTTTCGTAATCAAAAGATAAGGTGTCATACGCTTTCCAGCCTACATAATTAATATCTAATGCGAAATTTAATTTATCAGATGCTTTATAAGCAAAGCCTAAAGTGGCAACACTTGGTAAAGGTAGTTTAGATTTAAATTTTCCATCAGGGAAATTTGCAGCAACAGATTCAGGAACGGTAAAGGTTGCATCACCGTCATTTACAGCCATAATAACTTTTGAACGATAAGTTAAACCAATGCTTAATTTTTGAATTGGGTTAAAATAAATACCTGCATTAAACCCATATCCTTTTGCATTTCCATTTAATTCTGCGTGAGCATAATTCCCATCAGCATCAATAATAGGAATGTCTTTTTGCAAATTCACTTTTCCGGTAGCATAAACAAAACCAGCACCAATGCCTAATTTTTCAGTTATTCTGTAACTCACGGTTGGTTGAATAAAGATGGCTCTTAATTCTAAACGAGTTAAGGCAAATCTGCCTGTCCAGCCATTTTCCCATTGCACAGTGCTCCCAAAAGGCGTGTAAACCGCTAAACCTAATTTTAATTTAGAACTATCTTTTATTTCAAATAAGCCATACGCTGCAAAGGGCGTGCTTACGGGAGAGTTGGTGCGAGATACTTGATGCGTATTAGCATCCATAAAGGCACCACGCGCAAAAGTTGGCGTTACACCGGCAATAATTGAATTGCCATGAACAAAACTAGCGCCTCCCGGATTAAAAAATAAACTTGCGGCATCCTGCATATAGGCAGTGCCTGCGCCACCCATACCTTGTTGTTTTTGCCCTTGTAGGTTTACCTGAAAGCCTTGTGCGTATTGCCATGCAGGTAGTAAAAGACATACAGACAAACATACTTTATATAAATACTTCATATTATTTTTTTACAATTTAATAAAGATAAATTTACTAAAATAGTTTAATAAAAAAAGCCCTCACCATTTCTTTTATAATGCCATTATTTAAATGAGGGGATTTTACTTTTAGTAATTAAACCCTTAAAATTATTATTATTTTATTGTACCTTAGTAAAAGACTATAAAATTAAAACCAATAAGGTTGTTATTATTAAATAAATATTTTAAAGCAAGTAGAATATTGGTATTAGGCTTGTTTTTGTTTAATAATGCAATAGGTCAAAATTTAGTGCCAAATCCAAGTTTTGAAACTTTTAGTACTTGCCCAAATAATTATGGGCAGATCTCTAATGCTATACCTTGGCTTGCATCCATAAGTACACCTGATTATTTTAATACGTGTTCA
>JBKJPW010000130.1:0-15305 GCA_046594225.1 Bacteroidia bacterium | reverse complement strand
CGAAGCGACCAATTGTAGGCAAAAAACTTATACTTCCGCCCGCATTTTTTTTAGGTACTGTTACCAGTTGTAACCGCCACTTAGTTTTATTTACAATAATCTATTATACCCTTTTCAACTTGTTGAACATGGTTGTCAAATTTTGCATTATTGAACCCATGTTGTTTTGCTATGGAAATATATTTTTTTGCTTGAGTACAACTGTCAATATGGAAGTATGCAATTGATAAGTTAGAACAAATGTTATAATGAGTAAACTGGTCTAAATTGGTTTTTGAATAACCTATTTTTAATATTGTAATTGCTTCGTTTGGTTTTCTTAGCATGTCTAAAAGGCAACCTGCACTAGCATAAGCTTCGGGTTTTGTACTATCGGTCTCAATTGCTTTGAAGTAATAGTTTAACGCTTTAATAGAGTCACCATTAGCAAAGTAAGAAACCCCAAGTGTATTTAATATTGTCGCATTATTAGGTTCCATGTCATTACATTTGTGGAGTAATTTTCGAGCAGTAACAAAATCATTTATGTCCATGTATGCACTAGCAGAGTCGAATACTTGTATACACTTTTCACTTTTTATATTCGGTCTTGTATGATTAATTAAGACATGTTCTATTGGAGGGTCATTTACTGCAATGCTATTATTTGCTGACTTAGCAATATTGTCGGAATAGTATAAAACAAGTAAAGAAGATAGAAGCAGTAATACAAATATTACGATTTTTTGAATTACGAAATTATTTCGTTTCCAGTCAATTAGTAGAGAAACTAGTGCGAAAAATATAACTATTGTTATTGCTCGTATTGAGTTATACTTTAATGATATAGTAAGAATTATTACTGTTGTTGAAATAATTAATGATGTTACTTTCAAAGCTATTTTGCCCTTGTATTTTATAGCTCTGTAACAATTGTGTCCGAAAAAAAGTCCTAGGCCTAACAATATAAAAGAGTTTCCAGGCCAGTTTAACAAAATGAAAATAAAGGCAAGTAATACAATTGATAGATAAACTGCAGATTTTTTTATACTTAAAAAAGTTTTGAATTCTTCTTGAATTTCAGTTGTCATGTAACGTTTCTTATTTTGTCGTGTCTGTCGCGGTTATTACTGGTAACTACTCGCTATGCGCTACTTATTCATTTGTAATTAATTAATAACGTTTGTTTTCGTTTGTAAGAGTTTTAATCAAATATAATAAAAAAATCTCCTTCCGTTTAGCAGAAAGAGATTATGATGGTTTAAAAAATAAAAAAAAATTAAACTTCAACTAGTGTTCCAATTTTATCACCATTTATTAATTTTTGTAAGTTACCAGCTTTGTTCATATCAAAGACAATGATTGGTAAATTATTTTCTTTACAAAGTGTAAAGGCTGTTAAGTCCATTACTTCTAATCCTTTTGTGTAAACTTCATCAAAAGAAATTTTATCGTACTTAGTAGCAGTTGGATCTTTTTCCGGATCAGCCGTGTAAATACCATCTACACGAGTGCCTTTTAAAATAACTTGCGCTTCAATTTCAATTGCTCTTAAGGCTGCTGCCGAATCTGTTGTGAAATAAGGATTTCCAGAACCTGCTCCAAAAATTACGACACGTCCTTTTTCTAAATGACGAACTGCTTTACGGCGAATAAATGGTTCGCAAATTTGCTCCATCTTAATAGCGCTTTGTAAACGCGTTTGCACGCCTAAACCTTCCAATGCGGATTGTATGGCCATTGAATTAATTACAGTGGCTAACATACCCATATAATCGCCATGCACACGATCCATACCACCCTCTTCGGCTTGTATGCCTCTAAAAATATTTCCACCACCAATAACAATGGCAACTTGGCATCCTGATTCATACGCTAATTTAATTTCTTTAGCGTATTCCATTAATCTAACTTGGTCAATACCAAATCCTTTATTGCCCATTAAGGCTTCACCTGATAATTTTAAAAGTATACGTTTGTATTTCATATTTCGTTTTAAGTTTCCCGCAGTCCCGATAGCTATCGGGATCACAGATTGGTTTAGATTGCTTCTGTCATTCTTCCCTCGCAATGACGTGTAAAAAAAGAACAAAAAAAATCCCGATTAATAAATCGGGATTTTAATAAAATTAAGATAATGCGTAGCGTTTGAAAGCTGTTGCCGTTAATCCTTTATCAATACTTTGTAAATATTGTAAAACATTCATTTTGTTATCTTTAATATATTCTTGGTTTAATAAAGTTGACTCTTTGTAGAATTTTGCAATTTTACCTTGAGCAATTTTCTCAACCATATCTTCTGGTTTACCTTCAGCACGAATTACTTCACGCGCAATTTCTAATTCTCTGTCTAACATTTCTTGGGTAACACCTTCTTTATCTAAAGCTACTGGAGCCATAGCTGCTGCTTGCATTGCTACGTTACGTCCAACTTCATCAGCAACTACTTGGTTAAAACCAACGATTACTGAAACACGGTTACCTGGGTGAATGTAAGCTGCTACTTTTTCAGCTGTAATAACTTCGTAGTATCCAATTTCAATTTTCTCACCAATTTTACCAACTTGCTCCATAAATTTATCGCCAACAGTAATATCACCGTTATATGATAAAGCTAAAACTTCTTCTTTAGTTTTTGCGTTCTTTTCTAGAGCAATAGTTGCAATAGAATCAGCAAAAGCTATAAAATCTGCGTTAATGGCTACGAAATCAGTTTCGCAGTTAACCCAAATTAAAATACCTGTTTTGCTATCAGCAGATGTTTTAGCTAAAACAACTCCTTCTTTAGAATCTCTATCTCCACGGTTAGCAGCTACTTTAGCTCCTTTTTTACGTAGGTAATCAATTGCTTGTTCAAAATCACCATTATTTTCTTCTAATGCTTTTTTACAATCCATCATACCTGCTCCGGTTTGTTGGCGTAATTTGTTTACTTCTTGTGCTGTAATTGCCATTGTCTTAATTATTTATGTTTTATTGTTTTAATTTAAAAAAAACGGCCTTCCCTTTAGAGGAACGGCCGTTAAATTATAGTAGTGAAAAATTATTTTTTCGCTGTAGTTCTTTTACGAGCCGCTGGTTTACGAGCGCCATCTTCATCATCAGATTTAGCACCTTTAACATTTAAGCCTGCTGCTAATTCTTCTGCTTCTTCTTTAGAATTTTTACCTTCTTTTTCGTCAGCTGCAACAGCTTCTTTATCCATTTTACGATCGCCTAAACCTTCGTTAATTGCTTTGCACATTAACTCTACGATGTATGCTACTGAAGTAGAAGCATCGTCGTTAGCAGGAATAGCGTAATCAACAAAATTAGGGTTTGAGTTCGTATCAACAATTGCAAAAGTTGGAATGTTTAAACGTTTTGCTTCTGCTACAGCGATATGTTCTTTAGTAATATCAACAATAAATAAAGCCGAAGGTAAACGAGTTAAATCAGCTACAGAACCTAAGTTAATTTCTAATTTAGCACGCTCACGAGAAATTTGTAATTTTTCTTTTTTAGAAATATTATCAAATGTTCCATCAGTAGCCATTTTATCAATTTGGCTCATCTTACGAACTGCTTTACGTATAGTTGCAAAGTTAGTTAACATACCACCTGGCCAACGCTCAGTTACATATGGCATACCAACTGCTTTTACTTTTTCAGCAACGATATCTTTAGCTTGTTTTTTAGTAGCTACAAATAATATTTTTTTACCTGAACGTGCAATTTGTTTTAACGCTGCAGCCGCTTCATCAATTTTAGCAACTGTTTTGTTTAAGTCAATAATATGAATGCCGTTTTTCTCAGCATAAATATAAGGAGCCATTGCTGGGTTCCATTTTCTTTTTAAGTGACCAAAATGAGCACCTGATTCTAATAATTCGTTGAATGTATTTGACATGTCTGTATAAATGTATTGTAAATAAATATTAACGTTTGCTGAATTGGAAACGAGCACGAGCTTTTTTCTGACCGAATTTCTTACGTTCAACCATACGTGGATCACGTGTAACTAAACCTTCTGCACGTAAGTCTTTTTTCAATTCTGGGTTGATTTCTACTAATGCTTTTGCAATTGCTAAACGCACTGCTTGAGCTTGACCAGTAGTTCCACCACCATTTACGTTTACTTTTACATCATATAAACCAACAGATTTTGCGTTGTTTAATGATTGTAATACGTAGTACTGTAAAGTTGGAGTTTTAAAATATTCTTTATAATCTCTTTTGTTGATAAGAATTATGCCTGTACCTTGAGATACATAAGCACGAGCTACCGAACATTTTCTGCGACCTGATGTGTTTATTACTTCCATATGATTATGCAATAATTGTTGTTAAATCTACTTTCTTTGGTTGTTGTGCTGCATGATCATGCTCAGCTCCTGCAAATACAAATAAGTTTGTATTTAATGTTCTTCCTAAACGACCTTTAGGTAACATCCCATGCACTGCATGTTTAATTACTTCTTCTGGTTTTTTAGCTAACATTTCTTTTGGAGTAGCAAAACGTTGTCCGCCTGGGTGACCAGTGTAACGAACATATTCTTTATCATCCATTTTAGCACCTGTAAAACGAACTTTCTCAGCGTTGATAACAACGATGTTAGCACCACAATCAGTGTGAGGTGTAAAGTTAGTTTTATGTTTACCACGTATTAAATACGCTAATTTTGAAGCAAGGCGACCTACAACTTCGTTTTCTGCGTCAACTAATAACCACTCTTTTTCTGAGTTAGCTTTGTTGACAAATTTGGTTTTGTAACTTAATGCGTCCACGTTTGTATTGTTTTAATTTTTCTAAATAGGGCTGCAAATATAGGCCTTTTTTTAGAAGCACCAAACATAAATGGGCTATTTTGGAATATATTTTTAGTTTTTGCGTTATTTGTGCAAAAATATGTAATTTAGACTTTAATAAGCAACAAATATAAATAATAAGCATGGATCACTACATATTAATATCAGCCGTAAGGCATTTAGGTTCTAGTAAAGACGAGGGCATTGAAAAAGAACTGCAAAATGTGATTGGTGTTATTAATAAAATTCATAAAAAACACTTTATTACATCTTTAGACTTAGTACCACCTGATGAATTTCAAGGTATTACTAATAGTTTGCAAGGAACATTGGAGATGATTTTTGATATTGAGGAATGCATTATTGAAAATAACCTCGATTTCAAATTAAAACATGTCATTTATCATAATACTATTAAAACAATTCAAAGCAAATACACAACATACGAACGCTTAGGTTTTGAGTTAATTGATGCTCGCGAAAGACTACAATCTATCAAGAAAACAGATAGTCGCTTTTTAATAGCTACCAGCGACGAGATAGCAAGTTTGTATTTGAATAACCTTTTTTTAATTTACGAGGATTATCTGGATTCCTGGAAAAAAGGTGATTTTGAGTATGTGAAAGCCTTTTTAAATCACTTGAACTATAAAGAAGTAGCCGCATTGTTTAATATCAATATATCAAGCGGTTGGAGGAGAGAGAAGAGTTTAAAAATGAAACAGTATTACACTATTAAAGAAATGATATTGGCTGGAAATGAACAAGGTCCGAACTTGTTTGGATTTAACTAAACATAATAATAGAAATGGCTAAAAACGAAAAATCCTGATAATTTCTTACCAGGATTTTTGCGGTCCGGACGGGACTCGAACCCGCGACCTCCGCCGTGACAGGGCGGCATTCTAACCAACTGAACTACCGGACCAACACCATTTCTTTCGATTTGGGATTGCAAATTTACAATTATTTTATTTATCCACAAATTTTTTTTCAAAAAAAGAAGTATAGACTTGAGTCACAATCACAAATAGTGATAAATGCATCTCCAAAATATTAACAGATTTAAACTTTTTACATACTTTTGTGTCCTACTTTGGCACGTGCATTGAATGAGTGTGCCTAACTAACAAAACAGAACATGAAAAAATCAATTATATTAATAGCATCTCTTATATTATCTGTATTTAATTCTTTTGCACAGGATCAAGATCCAAAAGCTAAAGCCATCTTAGATGATTTAAGCAAAGTAACTAAAGCTTACAAAACCATTACATCTGATTATATTTTCACAATTCTTAATAAAGAAAAAAAACAAACAGAAAAACAAACAGGTAAAGTACAAGTAAAAGGTTCTAAATTTAAACTAGATATCCCAGGTAATATAATTGTATGTGATGGTAAAACAATCTGGGCTCACAATAAAGACGCAAACGAAGTAACGATTAAAAACTTCGATGCTACTAATGAAGACCAATTAAATCCATCAAAAATATTTACGATGTATGAAACTGGGTATAAATATAAATATGAAAAAGAAGAAAAAGTTGGAACAGCGATGTGTCATGTTATAATTTTATATCCCTCTATAAAACCTGAAAAAAAGAAATTTCACACGGTGAAAATTTTTGTTGATAAAACAAAAAAACAAGTAGCTAAATTAGTCATGTTGATGAAGGATGGTAGTACACAGAGCTATGAAATAAAAATATTTAAATCAAATTTAGAGATTACCGATAATGTTTTTGTGTTTGATACCAAAACATTTAAGGCAGATCAAATTACTGACGAAAGAGATTTATAAAAACTGATGAACTTTGGTCTTATTGGCAAATCGCTATCTCACTCGTTTTCGAAATCGTATTTAGAAGAAAAATTTATTAAAGAAAATAAATCTGATTTTCTGTACACTAATTTTGATTTAGATAATTTAGATTCATTTCCTGAACTGATTGAAAAACATAAACTTTCAGGATTAAATGTTACTAAGCCTTACAAAGAATCTATCATCCCATTTTTAAATGAATTAGATATTACTGCGAAAGAAATTGGCGCTGTTAATTGCATTAAAATTACTTGGAAAAACAATACCCCATATTTAATTGGCTTCAATACAGATTACTATGGCTTTGCGCAAAGCATCAAACCATTTTTAGAGCCTATTCATCAAAAAGCTTTGATATTAGGGACTGGTGGGGCATCCAAAGCCATTGCTTTTGCCTTAAAAAATGTGGGTGTCGATTTTTATTATGTAACTACCGGAGAAAAAAAAGCAGCGAATTATTTTCATTACAATGAGTTGAACGAATATGTTTTGAATGCTTTTAAGTTAATTGTAAACTGTACACCATTAGGTATGTATCCAAAAATAGATGTTTGTCCTGAAATTCCTTTTCAATATTTAACACCTGAACATTTGTTATACGATTTAATTTATAACCCCGAAGAAACTTTATTTTTACAAAAAGGAAAAGCTCAAGGGGCTGTGACTATTAATGGATTAAATATGTTGAAATTACAAGCGGACAAAGCTTGGGAGATTTGGCATTCGTAGTTCTAATTAAACTTACAGGTCAACATAGCAATGTCATCAACCAAAGGCATTTCTGCTTTAAACTCTTCTAGATAATACATCATAGCTTTATTAATAAATTCTGAAGTAGATTGTTTATTGTTTATTAAAATGGTTTTTATTTCTTCTATTGATAAAGTATCATCGTTAGAGTTAACGGTATCTGTTAATCCATCAGTGTATGCAAATAGAACAGACTGAGGAGAAATCAATAAAGACTCTTGTTCTAAAGCGGGTAATGGATTACTGATGCCTAATAAAGTACAGCCTTTATCTAAAAATTTCGCGTTATTATTATTCAATAAAATAGGCGCATTGTGTCCCGCATTAATGTATGACAGCTTATGTGTGCCAATATTATATTTTGCAATAAACAAGGAGATAAATTTTTCTGTTTTAGCATTATCGCAAATCAATTGATTGATATCAATAACAATCTCTGTTAAATTTTGTGTGTATTTTAATAGTACACGTAAAGCAGCTTGTAAGTTACTCATCAATAAAGCTGCGGCAACTCCTTTACCAGAAACATCGGCTAAACAAAAAACAAATTCTACCTCATTAATCCATATTACATCGTAATAATCGCCTCCAACCTGTTGATGAGGTAAATACAAGGCATTCATTTCTAACTCTTCGATATTGGGCAAGCTAGTTGGGAACAACATTTTTTGCATGCCTTGAGCTAACTCTAACTCTTTTTGTATCGTAGCTTTTTGAATAGATGTTTTGTAAAGCTTTTTATTTTCAATAGCCACAATCATCACGTTTGTCAAGGTCTGAATAAACGGTAAATGTTTAATGGCCGAACTCATTTCAATTTTCTTTTCGTCCAAATCTCCCAATAACACAAAGGCTAAAGGTGTTTGTTTGTGATATACTGGAATCACTATTTCAAACTTCTGACTTAAATTTCCTTTAGAGTAGGAGATAGTTTCAATTTCTTGAATATCTAATAATTCGGGTTCAAAAACCAAATGATTGTAATCTTTATCAACGCCATATTTTAAAATACAAGTCCACTCTGTTGTAAAACTAAACAGAACAAGTTTACCAACTTTTAATCGGTTCTCTAGAATTTCTTGAAAAATATCTAAAAGTTGAGCGGTAGTAACATTATTATTAATAGCTTTTGTCATTTCTAACAAAGAATTTAATTTAACGTCTTTTACGCTATTGGATTTAGATTGAATATTTAATTTAGAGTTTCTCAAAACACCAATAAAGATAAATTTTTTTTTGAGTTGGAAAGATGATTTGTCTTTTAAAATAAAGGATTGGTAAGCAAAATGTAAGTCCTATTTGTCTTTATCGTACAATTTATGAATTAAAGATGGTAACTGTTTTGTAGCAAATATTTCTCTCAGTTTATGTCTTGCATCGCCTGCAGGTGTACCAAAAAATGTTTTACCTGCTGGCACATTTTCTCCAACACCACTTTGTGCTTGTATGATTGCCCCATCACCAATAGTAATATCACTTGATACACCTACTTGTCCCCACATAGTAACATTATTGCCAATAGTTGTGCAGCCAGCAATGGTATTACCCGAAGCAAACAAACAGTTATCGCCAATTACCACATCATGCGCTAAATGAACCTGATTATCGATAATTGTGCCTTTGCCAATAATGGTAGAGTTGGTTACTCCTTTATCAAAAGTACAATTAGCGCCAATGTGAACATTATCATGTATGATTACATTGCCACATGATTGAAATTGTTCGAAATGTGTTTTACGGTTTTTATAATAAAATCCATCAGAGCCAATAACTGTTCCTGCATGAATAATAACGTTGTTACCAATTTTGCAACGGTCGTATATGACCACATTAGGATGAAGAATGCAATTATCTCCAATTATGACATGATTACCAATATAGCAGCCGGGCATAATAATTACATTTTTTCCGATTTTAGCTGTATCGCTGATAGGTTTTAAAGAATATTCTTTAGGTTGAAAATGCAGCATTAATTGATTGAATGCTGTAAAAGGTTCGTTATGTATAATTAAAGCTTTGCCTTCTGGACACTCAATTTCTTTATTAATAATAATAGTTGTAGCTGCCGAGTTTAAAGCTTTGTCGTAATATTTGGGATGATCTACAAAAACGATATCACCTTTAGCTACTCTATGAATTTCATTAAATCCAGTAATTATATGAGTATCGTTACCAATGTATTTTGAGTTAATTAGGGCGGCAATGTCTTTTAATGATGTGGGTGTAATTAGCATGAGGATCCTAAAATTATACTCTAAATATATGAAAACTATCATTGAAATTAAAATTTTTGATAAATGGTAACCTTATAGTAATAGTTAAACTTATCTTTGGCTGAAAAGTTTTTAAATTGAATTATTTATTGCCTATACTTTTCCTATTTAGTTATCTAACTCTAACATCACAAAATGATAAAGAGTTGATTATCAAAAAAACTAATGAGCAGATTATTATTGATGGAGAATTGAATGAGCAAATTTGGAAGGATTGTTCAGCCGCTAACAATTTCTGCCAAAATTTTCCATATGATACCTGTTTATCTAAAACTCAAACAACTGCTTATGTGACATACGGCGAAAAGTCAATTTATATTTCTGCTATTTGTTACGACTCTTTGCAAGGAAATTATGTGGTTCAATCTTTAAAAAGAGATTTTTCGTATCCGGCAAGTGATTGTTTTGTTGTTACGATTGATCCGTTTTTAGACAAGCAAAATGGCTTTAGTTTTGGAGTTAATCCTTTTGGAGCACAGCGAGAAGGCTTGATTGCAGGTGGTGGTGGACAAGGCGTAACAACCAATTGGGATAATAAATGGTTTAGTGCTGTAAAACGCCAATCAAATTGTTGGGTTGTTGAAATGGAAATTCCTTTTAAAACTTTACGTTATAAAAATGATATTAAAACGTGGGGAATTAATTTTGCTAGAAATGATTTGAAACGCAATGAAAATTCATCATGGAGTAAAGTTCCACGTCAATTTAATATTTCTTCATTAGCCTTTGTTGGTAAAATGAATTGGGATACATTGCCAAAAAAAGCAGGACGAAACATAGCGATTATTCCTTATGGAATTGCTAAAGCTAATAAAGATTTTATAGGAAAAACACCTACTATTTATGAATTTAGTGCTGGCGCAGATGCTAAAATTGCACTATCCTCTTCTTTAAATTTAGACTTAACCTTTAATCCAGATTTTTCTCAGGTTGAGGTAGATAGGCAAATTACTAATTTAACCAGATTCAATTTATTTTTTCCTGAACAGCGTCAGTTTTTTATTGAAAACAGCGACTTGTTTGCCAATTTCGGTTTTCGACAAATGCGTCCTTTTTTCTCAAGAAGAATAGGGTTTAATAATGGTAGTGCTGTGCCTATTATTGCAGGAATGAGATTGAGTGGAAAGCCAAATAAAAATTGGCGTATTGGTGTGATGGATATTCAAACTGCTAAAACCAAAATTTCGGAGGTAGATATTTTTGCGCAAAATTATTTTGTAGCAGCCGTTCAGCGCAATGTATTTGAACGTTCAAACATTTCCTTCATTTTTGTGAATAGACAACAATACGATTCAAGTGGTTTTGCAGCAATTAATTTTAATAGAGTAGTAGGAGCTGATTATAATTTGATTAGTAATAACAATAAATGGATGGGAAAAGCTTTTTTTCACCACTCTTTGTCTAATGCCAATAATAATGATGCTTATACTCATGCGACGTGGTTATCATATAATACTCAAAAAATAAATATTCAATGGAATCATGAGTATATGAATAAAAGTTATAATGCCGAAACAGGATTTACGCCAAGAATTTTTCAAACAGATTATTCTAAAAACATAACTATTAAAAATACGTATTGGCGCTTAGAACCAGGCGTCAATTATTTTTTCTACCCTAAAAAATCTTTCATCAATAAAATGGGCCCACGCTGGTATATGGATTATTATGCCAACGATAAACTCACAACAACTGATATGTTACATCAGTTAGGTTGGGATTTTAATGCAACTAATACCTCGGGCTTATCTTTAGATTACAGAACCTTTTATACAAAATTAGTGTACCCAACCGACGTTACCTTTTCTGGCAATGCTTATTTGAACGTTGGTGATTATCGCTATCAAGATGTAGGTTTGAAAATAAAAACCGATCAAAGAAAAGTTTTAAATGCATCGGCCGGTATTATTTATGGAAGCTATTTTACCGGAACTAAAACATCTTATAATGCAGAAATTGTTTTTAGAAAACAGCCCTATGCTATTATAACAGCAAGTTATACCCATGATGAAATTGTGTTGCCGCATTTGCCAAATAAAATTTATTTAGATTTGATAGGGCCAAAAATTGAATTATCATTTACAAAAAGCATTTTCTTTACCACATTTTTTCAATACAATAGTCAAATTAAAAACATGAATATCAATGCTCGTTTTCAGTGGAGATTTAAACCTATGAGCGATTTATTTATAGTTTATTCTGACAATTATTACTCAGATAATTTTGGGCAAAAAAACAGAGGCTTGGTATTAAAGTTTGTGTACTGGTTTAGCGTTTAAAACCAATTAATTGACTCTTAATTTTTGCCCTATTTTAAGATAATAACGTTTATCGGTTCCGTTTAAAACGCATAAGTCTTTCATAGATATACCATAGCGTTTAGCTACTTCATACCAAGTATCACCTCGCTCAATTGTATGTAAAGTAGCATTGCTTGGAAAGGCACAAATGCCATAACACGACTTTTTAATAATGATAGAGTCGTTATATGTTTTGTTTTCAATGAATGAAATAATGGAAGAGGGATTAAGAGCCTGACCTTTAAAACGTACTTCAAAGTGTAAATGAGGTCCACTGCTTCTTCCCGTACTTCCGCCTAAACCAATTAACTGCCCAGCTAAAACCACTTGCCCAGGCTTTACTTTTATTTTCGATAAATGAGCATATACTGTTTCTAATCCATTATAATGTCTGATAATCACTACATTGCCATAAGCGCCTTTTACATGCGCTATGCGAACCATTCCATCAAAGGCAGATACAACAGCATCGCCTTTGTGTAAATTAATATCAATACCTTTGTGCATACGCCCATCCCTCCAACCAAATTTTGAATTAACGGGGCCAACTATTGGATGGGTATATTTACCCAATGAGTCGCTTTCAATTTTAATGATTTGCGATTCAGGAAACCCACTATCAGGAGTAATTTGAAATACCGTGCTTTCATCAAAATCATCATAGAAATTAGTGGCAGGAACATTATCGTATCTCATAATGGTTAAATTTGTCTCTTTGGAGTTCAATATGCTATTGTAATAACTGATTAATTCAATTTCTTTTCCCTCTATCGTCTCTAGGTCTAATAAAGAATCAACTAGATGAACCAATTGAATCTTAGTAATACTTGTGTTTTGGTTAATGGGCGCAGTTAGCTTAAGGCGAGTGGTGTCCTTTTTTGGTTCACCATCTGCCAAAACTAGTTTTGGGAAAACGAGAACAATGAATAGAATATGAATAATAAACCTCATATTGTTAATAAGTTGTACGAAAATAGCAAAATTATATCAAAAACAAATTTTCTGGATGAAAATATAAAAATCCAGTATTTTCCTTGAACCCCTTAAAATAATCGACTAAATAGTTTGTACTAACAAAAATTATGTGCTAATTTGTTTAATACAATACATTATAATGACTGCAAACGCTGATATTAAAATCGAAAAAACCGCTCACAGTAGAGTAAGCGAAAATGATGTGAATAATGTTCCTTTTGGAAAATGTTTTTCAGATCATATGTTTATTGCTGAATATGCCGACGGTAAATGGGGAAAAGCATCTATCATGCCTTATAAAGATATGCCAATGAGTTATGCCATGTCGGCGTTGCACTATGGACAAGCTATATTTGAAGGAATGAAAGCTTACAAATCTGATTCAGGTGACGTAAGTATCTTTAGACCAATTGATAATTTCAATCGAATGAATAAATCTGCAATCCGCATGGCAATGCCTGAGGTACCAGAAGAGATTTTTATGGGTGGATTATTGGAGTTACTAAAATTAGATTCAGCTTGGGTTCCAACGTCTGATACAGGTTCATTATATATCAGACCATTTTTAATTGCAACCGATGAAGCCATTGGTGTTAAACCAAGCGATACTTACAAATTTGTAATTATTACTTGCCCTGCTGGTAAATATTATAGCGAGCCAATTAAAGTATTAATTGAAACAAACTACATTCGTGCGGTGCAAGGTGGAGTAGGTTTTGTGAAAGCAGCAGGAAATTATGGACGTAGTTTATACCCAACTAAATTAGCACAACAAAAAGGCTATCAGCAAGTAATTTGGACAGATGGCGCAACCCATTCATTTTTAGAAGAATCAGGAACCATGAACTTAATGTTTGTGATTGGCGATACGGTTGTAACACCTGCATTAAGCGATACAATTTTAGATGGTATTACACGAAGAAGTGTTTTAGCATTAGCGAGAGATTGGGGAATGAATGTTGAGGAGCGTAAAATCTCAATTCAGGAAATATTAGACGCACATGCTAAAGGCCAAATTAAAGAAGCCTTTGGTGTTGGTACCGCAGCTACTATTGCTCAAATTATGGGTATTGGACATTTAGAGAACTATATGGAGTTGCCTCCAGTTGCAGAACGTCAATTCTCAAATAAAGTGGATGAAACTTTAAGAAACATTCGTAAAGGAAAAATTGAAGATAAGATGGGCTGGATGTTTAAAGTAAAATAATCAACATAATATATTAAAAGCCTTATCATAATTTATTGATAAGGCTTTTTTATTTATAAAATTGTCACTTCGAGTAGTACTTGCCTGTATTTTGCAAGTACGTATCGAGAAGATTGTTCTCTTAGTTCTCGATACTATTTTTTACAAGGAGGCAGGTAAAAAATCACTCGAACTGACTTGAAGTTAATTGTTCAAAACATTTTTTTTATTACCAATTCAAAACTTTAAATTTGTTGCTCTACATTAAAAATTAAAAACTAACATAAACAAAAAACATGGGATATCTTTTCACCTCAGAATCAGTATCAGAAGGCCATCCAGATAAGGTTGCCGATCAAATTTCAGACGCTTTAATCGATAACTTTTTAGCATTCGATCCACAAAGTAAAGTAGCTTGCGAAACATTAGTAACAACAGGTCAAGTGATTTTAGCTGGTGAGGTTAAATCAAAAGCATATTTAGATGTTCAAGAAATTGCTCGTGAAGTAATTCGTAAAATTGGATATACTAAATCTGAGTATATGTTCGAAGCAAATTCTTGTGGTATCTTATCTGCAATTCACGAACAATCTTCTGACATTAATCAAGGTGTTGATCGTAAGAAAAAAGAAGAACAAGGTGCAGGTGATCAAGGGATGATGTTTGGTTATGCAACTAACGAAACAGCTAACTACATGCCTTTAGCATTAGACTTAGCTCATGGTATTTTATTAGAATTAGCAGCTTTACGTAGAGAAAATAAAGAAATTAAATATTTACGTCCTGATGCAAAATCTCAAGTAACGTTAGAATACGATGATAACAATACGCCAGTTCGTATTGATGCTATTGTAGTTTCTACACAACATGATGATTTTGATGCTGAACCAAAAATGTTAGCTAAAATTAAAAAAGACATCGTTGATATTTTAATTCCACGCGTTAAAAAGAAATATCCTAAATACGCTCATTTATTCAACAACAAAATTAACTACCATATTAATCCAACTGGTAAATTTGTTATTGGTGGACCACATGGCGATACTGGTTTAACAGGTCGTAAGATTATTGTTGATACTTATGGTGGAAAAGGTGCTCACGGTGGTGGTGCATTCTCTGGTAAAGATCCAAGTAAAGTTGACCGTTCTGCAGCTTATGCAACACGTCACATTGCTAAAAACTTAGTTGCAGCAGGTATTTGTTCTGAAGTATTAGTTCAGGTTTCTTAT
>JBKJPW010000045.1:0-5988 GCA_046594225.1 Bacteroidia bacterium | reverse complement strand
TTCAACTTCTGATTTTTGAGTTTCAATAATTTCTTTTTGTTGTAATAAGGTTTTATTAGTTTGTTTTCTTAAATAGTTACTTCGAATTACAAAAAAAACTAGTATTAAAAACACCATAATAACAAGTGCGAAATAAACGATAGTTTGTTTAGAATCGCTTAATTCAGAATCTTTTTCATTAAGCAGTTCCATTCCTCTTACATTTTCATTTTGCAATTTTGCAATTTCTTCTTGTTTTTTAATAGCATCATATTTCGAATTTAAATCAGAAATCTGACTAAAAAGCGCTGTATTTAAATCTTTGTTGCCAGAGTTGATAATGTCTGTTAAGGCTTGATACTCTGCATTTTTAATTTCGTATTGAATATTTGTAAGCGTGTTAAATACATGCACCAATGGCATAAAGTTAAAATTTGTCATTTCCCAACTAACCGGAATTCCTTCTTCCGTGGTGTAATTGTCTGTACTTAAGTTTAAACCTTCCTTTATAATTGCTCTATTTTGCTCTTGAATTAAATTTAATAAAGAATCTCTGTAGGAATTAATAACCGATTTTAATTTTAGCGCTGAAAACTTATCTTTATTTGGACTGTATTCATTTCCAATTAAAATCATGGTAGGAACATCAGAATTAACTTTATTTTCAATGTATAAAGATGATAATGTATCTGCTTGTGATTTTGTGATTTTATCAGTTGTAATTAAAAGATGAGTCTTTAAATCTTTAATATGAATTATGGCAGAATCGGCCAAGGCCTTTAATTCATTTGCTCTGTTTAAAAGATCATTACCTTCATTCAATTTAACGTTATTTAAAGTAGCGTATAATTGTTTGTTTCTTGATGTAGCGGTTCTAAGTGCTTCTTCGGTATTGATGCCTTGTTGAAGAACGGCGTCTATATTAATCCTCCCGCTTCCTGAATTCATTAATGAGCCAAAACAATGACAAAGGAAATATATAACAAGTAAAATGCCATGTGTTTTATTAATACTTATTTTTCTAGCTTTTGCTAAATGGTATAATGCAAATGGAACAACAATAAATAAGAGTATAAAATTATTTAAAAAATAAAAAACACCAGATCCAGGCCAATGCATAATTTTAAATAAAAATCCAATCGCAAAAATCAATAAAATAAAACTTTGAATACATAAAGCCAGTTTTGATTTTTTGGTTTCATGACTTTTCAAACATTCAATAGTAAATAAGGGAATATAAAAAAACGCGAAAACAAAAGTACCAAACATCATTAAAGGACCTGCCCCTGGCCAAGACTGTATCTTGAAAAACTCACCAATTAATGTTGGAATAATAGCCAACCAAATAAGAACGTTTATGGTTTTTGAAGGTTTGATTTCACTTGAATTCATAATCAATGTTTTATTAAAGGTATAAAAAAACAGATAAATTACTAGATATTATAAGATTTATAACCTTTAAATTAGTAATTAATGAAGGGGATAATAAAATTTGAGGTATTAATCTTCCAACATCCAAATAGCTTCATTTAATTCGCCTAAAGCTTTGGTATTGTTTTGTGATTTAGCCTGCTCAACACCTTGTTTATAGTACGTTAAAGCAATATCAATATTGTCTAATTTTTCATTTACTTGCCCTAATTGATAAAAGCAAGGAAGATAATTAGGATTAATATTTAGTACTTTTTTGAATTGTAAATCAGCTTCTTTCCACTCTTCAGTAGATAAATGTTCCATCGCTAAAGCGTAATTTAAAAACACATCATTGGGTTCTTTCAACAACATATCAAAAATTAATTCTTTACGAGGAAGCTTTTCCATTTTTTGATTTAAATATTATACTTAACTGTCTTGTATAGAATGTTTGAGGTCGAGGCGCTTGAAAATAAAAAAAGCGGAGTTTACGATTTGTAAATGAGCATTTTTTTATTGAGAGTAACGATGACATCGAACATTATAAACAGACAGGTTATTCGCCAGAAAATTGTTTTAAGAATCTTACATCATTTTCAAAAAACAAACGTAAATCTTTTACTCTGTATTTTAACATCGTAATTCGTTCTATCCCCATTCCAAAAGCAAAGCCGCTATATTTTTTACTATCAATGCCACAGTTTTCCAATACTTGAGGATCAACCATACCGCAACCTAAAATTTCTACCCAGCCAGTATATTTACATACGTTACATCCTTCGCCTTTACAAATAGTACAGCTAATATCTACTTCAGCACTTGGTTCTGTAAAAGGAAAATAACTCGGGCGCATTCTTATTTTTGTTTCAGTACCAAATAATTCTTTCGCAAAGAAATTTAGAGTTTGTTTTAAATCAGCAAAAGATACTTTTTCATCAATATATAAACCTTCTATTTGATGGAACTGGCAGTGTGCACGAGCGCTAATAGCTTCATTACGGTAAACTCGTCCTGGAGAAATAGTACGAATAGGAGGTTTTTGATTCTCCATAATATGTACCTGTACCGAAGAGGTTTGTGTACGTAATACCATTTCAGGATTTAATTCAACGTAAAACGTATCCTGCATATCACGCGCTGGGTGATTTTCGGGCGTATTTAATGCTGTAAAATTATGCCAATCATCTTCAATTTCTCTACCATCACTAACCGTAAAACCAATACGGGCAAATACATCAATAATTTGATTTTTAACCAATGATAAGGGATGACGAGAGCCAACTTGAATTGTTGGATCAGAAGGTAATGTTAAATCAATTTGCTTATCGGTTGCTGAGCTTGATGAAGCATCATGCTTTTCTTTTAATGCATTAATTTTATCTTGAGCTTTTGTTTTTAATTCATTCAATCGTTGCCCAACTTCTCGCTTAATTTCAGGAGCTACAGTTTTAAAATCGTCAAATAAAGAAGTAATTTCTCCTTTTTTACTTAACCATTTAATACGGTATTCTTCTACTTGCTCTTTACTATGAGCAGCAAATTCCTCAACTTCCAATAACAGATTGTTTATTCTTTCTAGCATAATAATTTGATAATGATGGCAAATTTAAGCAATTTTAGCTAGTGAAAAGTCATCTTTTTAGTCATATCCTTTTTATTTATGCTTTGGTTATTGGATTATGTGCCAATGCCCAAAGTATGCTTAGTTACAAGGTTTATCAGAATGATACGATTAATGTGTTAGATAAGGATAGCTTAAAGCAAGGGCTTTGGAAAGAATTTTGGGGAAATGGTGATCTGAAAAGTGAAGTTTCATTTAAAAATAATAAAAAACAAGGTTTAGAGATTGTTTGGTTTGATGAACAAGATTGTGTAGAACTAGAAGCGTATTATAAAGATGGTTTGCTGGACGGCCCATCTATTTACTATACTAAAAAATGTAAAAAAGATATTTTCCAAACATTTAAAAGTGGTTTAAAAGAAGGACTAGAACTAGAGTATTATCCTAACGGCCATATAAAAGCTGAAGGGAATTATAAAAAGGGAAATTTGGATGGTTACTATAGGGTTTATGATAAAAATGGGGTTTTTGCTTTTGAGAGCAGAAGCAGCACCAACGAAACTGATTTACAACCAAATATAGCCGACACTGCAAATAGCTTAGTATTTAATGTATTCAAACGTAATAAAAAATGGAACAATAAATTAATTGTGGCTGATTTAACAGGAAGCATGTATCCTTATGCTCAGCAGGTGAGTACATGGATGAAGTTACATTTTATGAAAGATACGACTAGTCAAAACTTTGCATTTTTTAATGACGGAGATAAAAAACGAGATGAAGATAAAAAAATTGGAGCCACAGGTGGAATTTATTTTTGTAAAGCGAAAACAGTTGAGGAACTAATTTCAACGATGGAAATGACCATAAAGAAAGGGCAAGGAGGTGATGCTCCAGAAAACCCGATTGAAGCCATTATTTATGGCTTGAACAAGAGCGGAAAAGTAGAAGATGTTATTTTAATTGCTGATAACTGGGCTAAAGCAAGAGATATAAAAATGCTGGCGCGAATTAAAGTTCCTGTAAGAGTTATTTTATGCGGAGTTTTTGATGGCATGGAAATTAATGAAGATTATTTGAATATTGCTTATAAAACAAAAGGTTCTGTGCATACTATAGAGCAGGACATTACAGATTTAATGAAGCAAGGAAAGGACAAGAAGTTCAGTATTAATGGAGTAGATTATATTATTAAAAACGGCAGCATTAAAGTGTTTTAATCTGTATCTTTACACTCTATTTTTGTGCGCATTTATCATCATATATCCGAACTTTCTAACTTAACAAATACGATTGTTACTATTGGTACTTTTGATGGCGTTCATTTAGGTCACCAAAAAATTATTAAACGCTTAGTAGAATTAAAAGATAAACAAGGAGGAGAAATCGTCTTGTTTACATTTGATCCACATCCACGCAAAGTATTATTTCCCGAACAAACCGATCTAAAACTAATTACGACTACCGGAGAAAAATGTGAGTTATTAAAAAAATTCGGCATTGATCATGTATTAGTTTATCCATTCACAAAAGCATTTTCAAAAATGCATGCAGAAGAGTATATTTCTGATATTATTGCTAAAGGCTTAAAAACAAAAACTTTGGTAATTGGTTATGACCATCGATTTGGAAGCAATAGAGAAGGCAATATTGACACTCTAAAACAATTTGCTTCTACGCTTCATTTTAATGTAGAGGAAATTCCTGCACAGGAAATCAATCAATTAAACATTAGTAGTACACGCATTAGAAAGGCTATAGATGAAGGCGACATAAAAACAGCCAATGAGTTTTTAGGTTATTCGTTCTTTGTAACAGGTGTTGTTGTTAAAGGAAAGCAACTAGGAAAAACCATTGGCTATCCAACGGCTAATATATTTATAGAAGACACAGATAAACTCATTCCTAAAATTGGCGTGTATGCTGTAAATGTTGTTTTAAAAGGCGTCACGTATAAAGGCATGTTGAATATTGGCACTAATCCAACAACCGATTTGGATAACAAAATTAAAATTGAAGTCAATATTTTTGACTTTGATAAAGATATTTACGGGGAAACTTTAAAAGTAGCGTTTGTTAAATGGATACGAAATGAAGAAAAATTTGCTAACTTAGATGAGCTAAAGCTTGCTTTAGCAAATGATAAAATTGCCTGTAGTTATGAGTAAATTTTTTTCTAAAATAGTTTTAATTTCTTTATTGACTTTAACTACACAGTTAATTAATGCGCAGACTGCATTATTAGATTCGTTAACGTTAGACACCCTAACGGGGTTTACTGATTTGCAAGAAGCACTTAAAAACCCAGATGCAGTTACCAAATTGGTTTTAAGGAAACAACATTTAAAATCATTTCCTAAAGAAATATTAAGGTTTAAAAATTTACAATATTTGGATGTCAGTAAAAATTCGATTACAGAATTACCAGACAGTATTGATTTATTAAGTCAGCTTCAGTATTTTGCTTGTAGCAAAACAGGGTTGCAACGTTTACCAAAAGCAATTGGAAAACTAAGTAACCTGTTATATTTAAATTGTAATCAAAATGATTTAGAAGGTCTACCGCCACAAATTGGTAATCTCGAAAAGTTGGAAATATTAGATTTGTGGAGTAATAATTTTGAAGATTATCCATCAACTTTGTCAGGTTTGAAATCATTAAAAGTGTTGGATTTACGTAATATTTTAATAAGCGACGAAACCCAAAACAACATTAACAATATGCTACCCAAAGCAAAGGTTTATATGTCGCCCAGCTGCCGTTGCAAGTGGTAAATTTCTATGCTCTTTAGTTTTGATTTTCTAAATCCACTGAGTTAATTTCTTTTACTCAGTCAAAACTCTGTTTTAATAAATGGTGTAAAACCCATTGAATTATTTGTATAAGTTTGAATTACAAATAATTTAAAAGTTTTATACATGAATTTATCATTACACTCTTTTTGTAAATCAAAACTTAAAACCTTATTAACTATTGGGTTAAGCTTAGGAATAGTATCAACAACCGTAAACGCCCAAATGATTACTACTTATGC
>JBKJPW010000124.1:0-12827 GCA_046594225.1 Bacteroidia bacterium | reverse complement strand
TTGCTTTCAATGTTTTGTTTTAAATCTAATTGCCATACTTCTACTTTTTCGGTAGCACTTGGGTTAGGAATTATTTTATTGTAGTAATACCAAAATTGTCCACCTGAAAAGCAATTTTGCCCAACGCCCATATAAACAGGGCCGTACCAGTAGCTGTCGCTAATAGTTAACACACGGATACGGTTTTTTAAAGTATCTTGTTCAAACATAATTTCTGGATAAGCCAGTTTCATATTTTGTTCAGGATTTTTATACAAGTTCATGCTTTTTAAAACGTCAGCATCACGGCTTCGAGATGTATCAACCACATCAATTTTTTTCCAAACAATATCGGGCATATCGCAGTGGTGTAGTTTTTCGATGTAACCAATAATAGTGTCAACAGCTAAACATTCGCCGTAATAACTCCAGTGATGACCAAATTTTGGAAATAACGGATAAGGTGTTGTTGGTTTTAATTTTTGGAAATAGGCTTTTAAATCTAACACGTTTAATCCTAATTTTTGAGAGTTCGAAAGATAGGTCTGATAATTAGTAGTGTGCGGTGTATGCTTGTATTTATCTTCAATTTGTTCGGTACAATATTCGCCTTTACCTGGTGCAAACACTAATAATAAATCAATGCCTTTTTTCTTTAAAGAATCTTGAACCACTTTAGCTTTTTGTAGTTTGCTTACAATTTTTTGTTCGCCTACATAATCATCGCCAAAGGCTGAAAAGATATAGCCTTCGCTATACACGTAATCGTCTTTACCTAACACAAAAGAGTTGACGCGTATTTGATTAAATGCGTTATAATAAAATTGATTATTTAAACGGACGTATAATTCTTTGAACGCCCAATGATCATTATTGTAATCATCTTTTAGGTTTTGGTATTCGCCACTAAACCACATGCTTTTATCTTTTTTTAATAAAGAATCTGGATTCACATTATTGATTACAATTCCTGTTAAATACGGTTTATTGTCTTTTTTCAGCCACCCCGAAAGCATCGGAAAAGCAAGAGCAATAAATGCAATAACAACAAATATGTTCAACGATTTAATCTTCATTTTTTAATTTCACAAATCTTACTTCTTACTTCTTACTTCTTATATCTTTTGTCTTATAATTAAAATCTAAAATAAATAAATGGATTAAAATCTAAAGCAGCGATATAACTTAGTGATACATAAAATAAAATGATGCTCATTGATAGCATTAATGTATTTGAAACCGTACTATGATTTTCGCCATATACTTTGGCTTGTATGTTTTTAGTGAAAGGAATAAAGGCAAAGAAAGAGAAGAATACTGCTAAGCTTAAAGAGAAATAAAAATCGTTATGCAAAGCAAATTTACCATCTGTAAAGTTAAAGCTAAACATCGTTTTTACAATATGGTTTGCTTGTCCTAAATCTTCGACTCTAAAGTAAACCCAACCAACAACCACAATTAAAAAGGTAAGTACGGTAGAAACAATCTTTCCTGTTTTATCGTACACTTTTAATAAGAACAAACGTTCCATTACTAAAAACAAACCATGAAAAGCACCCCAAATAATAAAGTTCCAGCTGGCACCATGCCATAAGCCTGATAGTAAAAACACAATAAATAAATTACGGTACAATTTAAAATTTGAATCCACTTTGTTTCCACCTAAAGGAATATACAAGTAGTTTTTCATCCAAGTTCCTAAAGTAATATGCCATCTTCTCCAAAACTCGGTAATACTCGACGACAAATAAGGATTATTAAAATTTTCAGGTAAACGAATCCCTATCATTTTACAAAGCCCAATAGCCATATCGCTATAACCACTAAAATCAAAATAAATTTGAAACGTGTAAGCTAATGTACCAACCCAAGCAGCTGCCGAATCTATATGCTGCGCATCTAATTTAAATACATCATCGGCTTGCGAGCCAATAGTATTGGCTATGATTACTTTTTTAGCGAGTCCAATGCAAAATGTATAAAAGCCACTTAGTTTAACATCTGCTGTGTAATTTTTTTCACGATTGGTAATTTGGTCGGCAATATCATGGTAACGAACAATGGGACCTGCAATTAATTTTGGGAATAATAAAATGTAGGTTTGATAATGCCAAAAGTTTTTTAATGGTTTATGTATACCTCTGTAAACATCAACTACATAAGTCACGCTTTCAAAGGTGTAAAACGAAATGCCAATAGGTAATACAATTTTTAACCAGCGAATTTCTTTAATACCAGCTAAGCCTAAAGCACCGTTAATGTTATCAATAAAAAAATTGGAGTATTTAAAGTAAAACAATAAACCTAAGTTCATTAATAAGGAAATAACCAACAATTGCTTTTTGCCTTTGCTTGTTTTGGCTTCGGCCATTTTATTGACCAAGAAGTAATCTAAGAAAGTGGTTCCAAGAATAACGAAAATAAATTTTGGTCCGCCCCAAGCATAAAATACAATACTAAAAATAAGGATGCAGGCATTTTTAAATTTATGCGGCGTAAGGTGATACGCCAATAAAAAGATTGGTAAAAAATAAACTAAAAATGTGATGCTGCTAAAAACCATATGTAAATTTTAGATTTACGAAGGACGATTTATGAAAAAATTACGAAATTGGATGTACGACTTACGAATTAAATCACATTTTTCAATTCGTAATTCGACACTTGTAATTCGCAACTCGTAAATCGTCATTCGTTCTTCTATTGATATTGTTTCTCGTAATAGTTAGCGTAAGCTCCCGAAGTAACATTGGTTAACCATTCTTCGTTTTGTAAATACCAATCTACTGTTTTAGATAAGCCTTCTTCAAATTGTAATGATGGTTTCCAACCTAAATCTTTTTGCAACTTAGTTGAGTCAATAGCATAACGTAAATCATGTCCGGCTCTATCAGTTACATAAGTTATTAATTTTTGATTAGTACCTTTTTCTCTACCAAGTTTTTCATCCATCATATCGCAAAGCAACTTAATCACATCAATATTTGTCCATTCGTTATGGCCGCCAATATTGTAGGTGCTACCTAAAGCAGCTTCATGAAAAATTACATCAATAGCACGGGCATGATCTTCTACAAATAACCAATCACGTATATTTTCGCCTTTACCATAAATTGGTAATGATTTATTTTGTTTGATGTTATTGATACAAAGAGGAATTAATTTTTCAGGGAAATGGTATGGACCATAATTATTAGAGCAATTAGAAATCACACAAGGTAATTTATAAGTATCATGATAAGCACGCACAAAGTGGTCAGAACTTGCTTTAGAAGCAGAGTAGGGGCTATGTGGGTCGTAAGCCGTAGTTTCTGTAAATAAACCAGTGTCACCTAAGGAACCATAAACTTCATCAGTAGATACATGATAAAATTTAGTGAATTTAGTAGCATCCGCTTTATGTAATTCTTTAGCAGCATTTAATAGATTTACAGTGCCAATTACATTTGTATAAACAAACTCTAATGGGTTGGTAATACTTCTATCAACATGGCTTTCGGCAGCTAAATGAATCACTGCGTTAAACTGGTGTTCTTTAAATAATTTATTAATGAAATCTGCATCAACAATATCTCCTTTTACAAACGTATAATTTGGTTTATTTTCAATATCGGTTAAGTTAGCTAAATTACCAGCATAGGTTAATTTATCTAAGTTAACAATGTTATAGTTTGGATATTTGTTTACAAATAATCTCACTAAGTGTGAGCCAATAAAACCTGCGCCTCCTGTAATTAATACTTTCATTTTTTATGTATTATAAATCAGTCACGAATATACGAATAAAGTACGATTTGTGAAGTACGATTTGTGAGTGACGAGGTACGAATTTGGAAGTGTGAATTTTAAATCAAAAATCGTAATTCCAAATTCGTAATTCGTTAATCGTACTTCGTAATTCCTACTTCGT
The DNA here is from genome assembly GCA_046594225.1 of Bacteroidia bacterium. Classification (GTDB taxonomy): domain Bacteria; phylum Bacteroidota; class Bacteroidia; order B-17B0; family Aurantibacillaceae; genus UBA4416. The sequence continues at coordinate 8,938 of JBKJPW010000124.1, read as the reverse complement.
CATTTATTTGCCTCGTCCTTGCACAACAATTAAAACGGTATGTATTAAGATTTTGAAATCAATTATTAGGCTCATGTTTTCAATATATAATAAATCAAATTTTACACGAGATACCATTTGTTCAATGTTTTCGGCATAACCATATTTTACTTGTCCGTAGCCTGTAATACCTGGCCTTACGCGATGTAAATGCACGTAATGTGGTGCATGAACAACGATTTTATCAATAAAGAATTTCCGTTCTGGTCGTGGACCAACTAAACTCATATCGCCAATAATTACATTGTAAAATTGAGGAATTTCATCTAATCGTACTTTTCTTAAAAAACGTCCGATTTTAGTAATACGAGGGTCATTTTCTTTTGATAAAGTGGGGCCAAGTTTTTCGGCATCGGTGAACATTGTTCTAAATTTGATGATATTAAAAGCTTTGCCGTCTTTCCCAATACGTTCTTGCTTAAAAAATATAGAGCCTTTTGAATCTAGCTTTACTAAAATCATTAAAATAACATACACCCAACTAAACATTGTTAATACAAAAACAGAGGCGCTCACATCAATAAAGCGTTTAACCGATTGCTGCCAATTAGGCATTACTTGTTTATTGATAACTATTAAGGCGGTATCTGATATGGAGTTCATTTTTACCTGACCAGATAAAATATCATACATATCAGGAATGATTTTAATAATAGCTTCAAAATCATTTAATTCATTGATGATTTTTTCAAGGTAACCATGTTCCCAAGATTCTATGGCAATGATAATTTCTTCAATTTGGTGTTTATTAACAATTTCCTTTAAGTCTTTATATTCACCCAAATGAGGCAATTGCTGTTTTAGTTGTTCCGAAAAACCATTTTTTTCATCTAAGTGAATAAAACCAATAAATTTATTTCCTGATGATTTATGGCTAGATGTAATTTCTTCATAAATTTTTAAAGCTCGTTGGTTGCTCCCTATTATTACTGTATTAAAGCCAATCTTACCATTATTTATTTTATGATTGGTAATGGTAGAGAGTATAAATCTAAAGATGGCGGTAATTAAAAAATGTAAGGCAAATAAAATAGTATATACTTTATAGTAAGCTTTATAACTAGATACAAAATCATCTAATAAAATAAAAAAGAAAATAAAAGTGACTCCAATAATTGAAGTAGCAATGGTTTGCATTAATTCGTTGATACGTGATTTACGATAAATATTTTTGTAAAATCCAGTAAGGTAGTATGCTAAAAGCCAACCTAAAGGTAAAACAATCATTCCTAAAATATATTGTCGGTCAAAAATTTGTTCGGGTAAAATGCCAAATTTATCAGGTTCAATATAAAATTTACGGTATAAGTAAAACAAACTCCAAGCCAAGCAAGCTGATATATAATCAGCAAATACATACTTAAATGTTTGCAAGGCCTTATTCACTTATTGATAAATTAGTTTAACGTTGTCAATATATATTTCAGGAGTACTCACTTCTTTATAAGCCTCTATGTATACTTGATAAGAACTATAGGAAGGAGGAGTACTTACAATACTGGTTAATTGCACATATACATGATTCCAATTATCTGAAGGATTTAACGTTACTGCTCCTCTATGATCAACACCAGCTCCAATAACTCCAACAGAAACGGATTGATTGCATTTATAATCTAACTCCACATAAATAACGGAGCCACTGGCAGGAAGGTAATAGCCACTATTTTGTAACATCATTGACTTTGGCTTAGCATCACTCATCGACATAAAAATTGATTTACCTATTCCTCCAAATGCTTTTGCTGGGTCAGTTGTATAAGTATAACTTGAATCTCCAGCAATTTGAGGCGCTATAAAATAGCTACCGCTTCCTGAGCCTCCGTCAAAATTATCAGCATAATAAAAAAAGGCGGTTGAATTGTATTCAAATTGAGGCGACAAAGTATAGGTTTTTCCAGGCTCGATAGCCATATTGAAGGTTTTGGAATCGTATATAGCGTAAGGAAGTCTGGTAAATGATATGCCATTATTTTTAATACCAGCAAATAAAGTAATTTCAGCATTATCAGAAGCCACAATGGGCATAACGCCTCCTATTGGAAAAACACCCTTAAATTCACCATTTACATAATACCACATATCTGTGATTTTATGACTATTAACACCCTGAACAGTGGTTGTTTTTAGTGTAACATCATCAATTACCAAAAAGGATGCTTTGGGAGCTTTGAACTTATCTTTTTTACAAGAAACAAAGAATATAAAGTTACAAAACAGTAAAAAGTACAGTAAATATCTACGCATATTGGTATCAAAACGCAAATATATAGTACTTATTGTATTATGATTACAATAAAATGAAATTATTTTCGGTAACATTTATTTTATATGCGGATTGATTTGAAGTTCAATTTCACGCACGACTTGCAGAGCAATTTCGGCATCAGATAAGGAAACTGCCAGTGGAAAGTTTTCGGTAATGCTTTTATAAAAATGCTCTAATTCTGTTTTTATAGCATTTACAGGCTGTATAATTGGTTGATTTTTAAGCATTTCAAATTTTTGTAAGCCCTCTCCAGGATTTAGTTCAATTCCTTTATTACTTGTTGTAGATGAAGTGATTGCTTGTATATTGTGAATGTTTGTTGTTTTGTTTAATAAATCGATATGAATAAACGTGCTTTTCTGAAAAACAGTCATTTTTCGAACATTGCTAATAGCTATTCTGCTGGCCATTAAATTGGCAACACAGCCATTATCAAACTCTATTCGCACACTTGCCCAGTCGGCTGTTTTGCTAATAATGGAAGCGCCACAAGCAGATATTTTTCGGATTTTACTTTTAACTGTGTTTAATAATAAATCAATATCATGTATCATTAAATCTAATACTACCGAAACATCTGTTCCTCTTGAATTATAGCAGGCTAACCGTTCAATTTCAATTAAAGTAGGATTTTCAATATAAATCTTAGCCGCTGTAAAAGCAGGATTAAAACGTTCTACATGCCCCACCTGAACAATAACACCAGCTTCTTTAGCAAGGTTAATTAAAATTTTAGTATCATCTGGATTATTTGTAGCTGGCTTTTCAATAAATACATGTTTCCCTTTTTTGATAGCCTTGCTAGCTAATTCAAAATGAGTAGGCGTAGGTGTTATAACAAGTACAATATCAACTAGTTGTAAAAGCTCATCGTAATTAGTGCATATAGTCACATCCTTTTGATACGTTAAACCAGAAGTAACATTTTTATCAATATCGTATATGGCTCTAATCTTAAATTCAGGAATCTCACCTAATAATTTTAAGTGAATTTTACCTAAGTGTCCTAATCCAACAATTCCAACGTTCATCAAAAATAATTTTTGGCAAATGTAATATTCTATTAAAAACTAATTGTTAGAAATCATTTTTTTATATTAAAACTTGATTGTTTATTATAATTAAATTTATGGCATGTTACTTAATACGAATAAAGAAGACGAATATTTATACCAAGGCAAGCGCAAACGATTGGTTGAACAATTAAAAGAGAAAGGAATTACCAGTCAGGCAGTTTTAAATGCGATATTAAAAATCCCCCGTCATTTGTTTTTTGATCAATCCACAGAACGCCCTGCATTATTAGACCATGCTTATTCAGATAAAGCCCTAAAAATAGGGGCAGGACAAACAATTTCACATCCATTTACGGTAGCTTTTCAGACAGAAAAACTAAATATTGTGAGAGGGGATAAAATACTGGAAATAGGTACAGGTTGCGGTTATCAAACAGCTGTTTTGTTAGAAATGGGAGCAAAAGTATATTCTATTGAGCGTCAAAAAGAATTATATGATAAAACAAAAGTGTTTTTACCCTTAATTGGATATAAAGGAGCTAAATTAGTTTATGGAGATGGTTATAAAGGAATGCCTCAATTTGCACCATTTGATAAAATTATTGTGACAGCAGCGGCACCATATATACCAGAAGAATTGTTAGCACAATTAGTTATTGGAGGTATTTTAGTTATACCGTTGGGTGAAGGCGAAGAACAAGTAATGAATGTGATTGTTAAGAAAACAGTTACGGAATACAATAAACAAGCTTTTGGTAAATTTAAATTTGTTCCGATGCTACAAAATAAATCATAGATAAAGCAAATTTATTAACCTTGAAATGTTTATAATATAAATTCTGTATGAATTTGGCATTTTATATTTAATACTTACATTTGCGGTATCATATTTGATATTGGTGTGCAACTAATATCAATATAAGGTAAAAAAACAATTAAATTAAACTAAAAAAACAATTTATGAAAAAATCAGCACTAATGATTGCAATGGCATTTGGGGTAACCTCTGCTTTTGCGCAGCTTTCAACAAGAGAAAATGATGAGACTGTTATTAAATACGGTGCTAGACCGAAAGCAGGTGATATGGCTTTTGTTTTAGGAACATCGTTAGCTAACGACTCAGGTATGACTGCGAAATTATTTTCGGGTAATGCTTTACAATCAGGTAACATTTTAACTTACAAATATTACAAAACAGACGATATCGTAATCCGCGCCGGTATCCGTTTCATGAACAAAAACTTAACAGTTAAAGGAACAGCAGCTGACTCTTCAGCAGTTTACGCTCCTTATTCTTCTCCAACTGGTGTTTACGCTAACTTCTCTGATGTTAAAGTAAAAACGGTAGAAAGAATGTACGAAATCGTTCCAGGTATTGAGAAGCATTTTGTTGCAGCAAATATTTTTGATGCATATGTTGGTGCTGATTTATATTTAGGATTTGGTAGCGATAAATCTACTAATAACTACACTTACAAAAATGGTGATAAAGATTTCACAAACAGAAAAACTAACACTACTAACGTAGGTATTGGTTTAGTTTCTGGTTTCAATGTATTTTTAGGTCATTTACCACTTTCTATTGGTTTAGAATATGGATGGAATGCTAAATGGACATTTGGTGGAGTTACTAAAGTAAAACAAGAATATGTTGATGGAGCATCTAGCACTAGTTACTCTGTAACTTACAAAGAAGAACAAGCAAGTAATGCTGTTGGTACAACTACTGCAAAATACTCTAAATTAAAAAGAAGAGAATTTAATGCAAATACTAACCAGGATGTAAGAATTGTTCTTCATATCTATTTTGCAAGATAATATTAATATAGTTTAGTAATAATAATTAAAAGAATACATACATATGAAAAAAATATTAATATTAAGCACTTTTTCGGTATTGTTGCTTGCTAGTTCTTGTACTATGCGCAACAAAACGATTGCAGGTGCACAAATAGAAGCTAGAGTGAACTTTCAAAGTTCAGATTTGGAATATGTAGGTGAAGTAGCAGGTACATCAACACAGTATTATTTCTTAGGGATACCTTACGGTGGAAGAAGATATCATACTGCTAGCACTGGCGGTTTATTAGGAGGTGTTACTCTTGATAGAGCATATAACAACGCGTTATATGACGCTTTAAACCAAAAGCCAGATGCTGATTTCGTTTTACCTCTTTCATCTGAAAGAACAACAAATCAAGCGTTTTTAGGAAGAAAAGTAACTCTTAATGTAAGAGCGAAAGCTTTCAAAATCAAAACTAAGTAAGCTAATTACTTTGTTAATAAAAAAAGACCCACATCAATTTTGATGTGGGTCTTTTTTTTAATTTTATATCATTAATTTAAATTTAAATGAAACAAAAATCTCTATTTTCCTTAGCTCTAATCTCTATTTTTTCGTTATCAACTATTTTTTTTAGCTGTAAAAAAGACGATAAAGCGGCTCCAATAATTCTTATTACTCCTTCAACTCAACATATTTATGCAAAAGCTGGCGATCTTATTACTTTTGGTGTATCGGTTAGTACAACCGAAAATTTATCTAAAGTTGTAATTAGAGGCCAAATTGATAATGAACTTCCTGTTATTTTATTAGATACTGCAATTAGTAGCAAGGGAACAACATTTAGTTTTTATTACCGCATACCTGCAAATCTTGCAGGAAAATCGACACTTATTACTTTTCAAGCAGTAGATGTAAATAGCATGAGTAGTACAAATTTTAAAAGGATATATGTTAGTTCACCTATAGTAAGTCAAGCAATTATATTAACAGAAACAGTTGGACATATGATGTATTCCAACACATCTGTTAATCATGATGCCTACAATTTAGAATCTAATACAGGCGAATTCTCTTTAACTGCTGATACAGCTTCTAGAGACATACAGGATTATTCAGCAGCTAATACAACCTTATCTAAAGAATGGAGATCACCTGCTGGTGGTAAATTTGTTTTGTATAATGGGTTTGATTATGCTAATGCAACAGATTCCACTGCTATTAGTGCTTATACAACAGGTGTAAAATACTCAGTGTTATATAATTTAGCTGTTGGAGATATTATTATTACTAAATTAGGAAGTGTATCTACTAACAAATATGCTGTGATTAGAATTACAGATATTGTTGATGTAGCTGGTAAAGACAATGATTACTATGAATTTAAAATTAAGAAGTAATTATTTTAAAATAGACATTAAAAAAACCTCGTTTTTAGCGAGGTTTTTTTATGCAATAAAGTGGCTTGTTAACACAAATATTACATGATTAATATTAAATTTGCGCCACTTAAAACAATTAATATGTCAACAGCAGCTAACAAAGGACCAATTTCTAAATTCATAGAACATCATTATAAACATTTTAATGCAGCTGCTTTGGTAGATGCAGCTAAAGGTTACGAAACACATTTAACCGAAGGTGGTAAAATGATGGTTACTTTAGGTGGCGCTATGAGTACTGCTGAGTTAGGTAAATCATTAGCAGAAATGATTCGTCAAGGAAAAATTGATATCATTTCTTGTACTGGTGCCAATCTTGAAGAAGACATTATGAATTTAGTGGCTCATAGTCACTATAAGCGCGTACCTAATTACCGTGATTTATCTCCACAAGATGAATGGGACTTATTAGAAAATCATTATAACCGAGTAACAGATACTTGCATTCCAGAAGAAGAAGCATTCCGTCGTTTACAAAAACATATCCATAAAATATGGAAAGATGCTGATACAGCCGGTGAGCGTTACTTTCCACATGAGTATATGTACAAAATTTTATTAAGTGGAGAATTAAAACAATACTACGAAATTGACCCGAAAGATAGTTGGATGTTAGCAGCTGCAGAGCGTAATTTACCCATTGTTGTTCCAGGTTGGGAAGATAGTACCATGGGCAACATTTTTGCTTCTTACGTCATTAAAGGAGAGGTTAAAGCAAGTACGATGAAAAGTGGTATTGAATACATGACTTGGTTAGCAGATTGGTATCCAAAAAATAGTGGAGGAAAAGGTATTGGTTTCTTTCAAATTGGTGGTGGTATTGCAGGAGATTTTCCAATTTGTGTTGTACCAATGTTGTACCAAGATATGGAAATGCATGATGTTCCTTTCTGGTCTTACTTCTGTCAAATATCAGATTCAACAACATCTTACGGTTCTTATTCAGGAGCTGTACCAAACGAAAAAATTACTTGGGGTAAGTTAGATATCAATACTCCTAAATTTATTGTAGAAAGCGATGCAACGATTGTTGCTCCGTTAATTTTCTCTTGGGTTTTAGGTTGGTAGAATAAAAGATCTTTAGACAAAAAAGCCTTCGCTAATTTAGCGAAGGTTTTTTTGGGTATAATGGCCAAAAATAGTTGGTAAAAACATCTACAGCCCAATCCAGTAAAGGGTTTGAGCAAAGGATATTGAAAGTCGTTTCAATATCCTTTTTTTGTACATGGAAAAGTCAAAAAAAAGAGCTGTTGGGGCTGTAAAAGTTCTGAGGTTATAAAGTGGGGTTCTCAAAATAATAAACAAAGATTTAAGTGTAAACAATGTGGATTATTATTTACTAGAACAAACAACAGTGTTAAGCAAAGCAATCAATTCATTTGGTTTAAAAAATGGGTTCTTCACAGACAAACTCTTACTTATTTAAGCAAGGAAAGCGGTTATGGTATTAGAACATTAAAACGATATTTTCATAATTATCTTTCTAAAGCACCTACTTTGCCAATTTATCCAAGCGAGCAATTAAATCTATTAATTGATGGCACCTATTTTAGTAATGATATTTGTTTAATTGTTTATAGAGATAGTACTATAAAATTCACACAACTTTACAGACTCACCAGTGGCGAGTATTATAACGAGATTAAAGAAGATCTGGATAATTTACTAAGCTTAAATATTAACATAGAGAGCATAACATGCGACGGTCATCGAGCTATTTTAAAAGCTATAAAATCAAGTTGTAAAGATGTTATACTACAAAGATGTGTTGTTCATATTGAGCGAGAATGCAGGATTTGGCTTACGACTAATCCTAAGAGTATACCTGGAAGTGAACTACTATTCATTGTAAAAAAAATCAGTTTAATTAAATATCATTATCAAAGCCATGAATGGATAATGGAATTATATAATTGGTATGAAAAACATAAAGATTTTATTAATGAAAAATCATACAGTTTTGATACTAAAAGATATTGGTACAAACATAAAACAGTAAGAAGAGCTTTTATTCATGTAAAAAATGCTTTACCGAATATGTTTCAGTACTTATTTAATGAAAGGGTTCCGAAGTCAACAAATGGATTAGAATCGTTTTTTGGACACCTTAAAAGCCATCTTTTATTACATAGAGGCCTTACAAAAGACCACAGGAAAAACTTTATAAAGTGGTATTTATATTTTAAAAACCAAGTGTGAGTTTTTTTAGCCATACCTCTCAAAAATGAAAGCAAAAAGCCTTGTCAAGATAACAAGGCTTTTCATTTTCGAGGTAAATCATATTGCTAATTAGTTGCTCTCCAGCAGAGCTAATGTACTCTTTTGACTTACGGGACTAGTATAACAATTGTTTTTATAAAAAACACCAACTATTTTTGGCACCATTACC
>JBKJPW010000098.1:0-3719 GCA_046594225.1 Bacteroidia bacterium | reverse complement strand
ACCTTAACGCCTGTTTTGTAAGTAAAATTATTTTACTTCTACTTTTGCACCAGCTTCTTCTAAAGCCTTTTTAATAGACTCAGCTTCTTCTTTTGCAATACCTTCTTTAACTGCTTTAGGAGCACCATCTACTAAATCTTTAGCTTCTTTTAAGCCTAAGCCAGTTAAGTCTTTTACAACTTTAACTACACCTAATTTAGCAGCACCTGCTTCTAATAAAATTACATCAAAAGATGTTTTAGCTGCTGCTGCGTCTCCGCCGCCACCTGCTGCTACAACTACTGCTGCCGCTGCTGGTTCGATACCATACTCATCTTTTAATACTGTTGCTAATTCTTGAACTTCTTTAACTGTCAAGTTTACTAATGTTTCAGCGATTGCTTTTACGTCTGCCATTTTATTATTAGTTTAAATTTTTGTTTGTTATTAATTTAATTTGTTTTTGCTTACTGAGTAAGCGTGTTTTATTCTTTATTCAGTACAATTAAGCTGCTGTTTCTTCTGCTGCTGCATCTTTGAATTTGTTCTCTAAACCACCAATTACGCGTTGAATTGGAGATTGTAACAAGCCAACGATTTCGCCGATCATCTCGTTTTTAGATTTCAATGCTGCTAAAGAGTCTAATTTATCGTCACCGATAAAAATCATATCTTCAACATAAGCTGCTTTTAATTGAGGTTTATCACCACCCTTACGGAACTCTTTAATTAATTTAGCAGGAACATTAGATGTTTCTGTTAAGATTAAAGCTGTTTGTCCTTTTAATGCTGGGATTAATTGAGCAAGATTGCTGTCGTTTGCACGCTCTAAAGCTTTCGCTAATAAAGTGTTTTTAACAACAGACATCGTTACTTTTTTATCGTAGCAAGAACGGCGTAATTGATTTACCTTTTCTACTGACAAAGAAGAACAATCAGCTAAATAGATTTTTGTATTAGCATTAATAATGCTAAGTAGTCTATCTATTTCTTGTGTTTTTTCTTTTTTGTTCATAGTAATAGATTTTTAATTATTAATTAAATGTTTTTGGATCGATTAAAATACCTGCACTCATTGTGCTGCTCATGTACACTGATCTAACATACGTGCCTCTTGCAGAAGATGGTTTTAATTTTACGATAGCGTTTAAAACTTCCATAGCATTTTCAGTTAATTTTTGAGCGTCGAAAGATGCTCTGCCAATTCCTGTATGAATGATACCTGCTTTATCTACTTTAAAATCAATTTTACCACCTTTTGAGTCAGTTACAGCTTTACCAATATCCATGGTAACTGTTCCTGTTTTAGGGTTAGGCATTAATCCACGAGGACCTAATACACGACCTAATGCACCAACTTTACCCATTACTGAGGGCATAGTGATGATTACGTCGACATCTGTCCAACCGTTTTTAATTTTTTCGATGTATTCGTCTAATCCAACATAATCCGCGCCTGCAGCTCTAGCTTCTGCTTCCTTATCAGGAGTAACAATTGCTAAAACACGCAACACTTTACCTGTACCGTGAGGTAAGGTAACAGTTCCGCGAACCATTTGATTAGCTTTACGAGGATCAACTCCTAAACGGATAGCGATATCCACGGACGCATCAAATTTAGTAGTGGTAATTTCTTTCACTACTTTTGAAGCTTCAGCCACAGTGTGTGCTTTGTTCACATCGAACTTAGCGTCTGCTGACTTTCTTTTTTTAGTTAACGTTGCCATTTTTTAAAAAGCTTGTTTTTTGGTTAATATTAATTTAATTAAGGTTTTACAGGTGCCTCGCCTGTTGTTGTGATTCCCATGCTACGAGCTGTTCCCGCTACCATTAACATGGCAGATTCGATTGTAAAACAGTTCATGTCTACAATTTTATCTGTTGCTATAGTACGAATTTGGTCCCAAGAAATAGAACCAACTTTTTTACGGTTGCTTTCGCTAGAACCTTGCTTAACTTTAGTTACCTCTAAAATTTGAACTGCTACTGGTGTACGTTTGATAATGAAATCGAACGTTTTATCAACATAAACATTAATTAAAACAGGTAATACTTTACCAGCTTGTTCTTGAGTTCTAGCGTTAAATTGCTTACAGAACTCCATAATGTTTACACCTTTTGCACCTAATGCAGGACCAATTGGAGGCGACGGGTTAGCAGCTCCACCTTTAATTTGAAGCTTTACAATTGCTGATAACTCTTTTGCCATTTTTTTGTTTTTATTTATTTGTTACACATTGTTAGTATAAATCGAGAATTAAAGTTGACTTTGAGTTGGAAGCAGCAAAGCGGCTCATTTTAACCTGATTTATACCATTCAATTTTTTTATTCTATTTCTACTTCTCCGAAACTTAATTCAACAGGTGTTTTACGACCAAAGATTTTAACAGTGACTTTGATTTTTTTCTTCTCTTCGTTAATTTCTTCAATAGTTCCACTAAATCCGTTGAAAGGCCCGTTAGTTACTTTAACCGATTCGCCAACAGTATAATTACTAGTAACTACGCTATCTGCTTCTGTTAATTCATCTACTTTTCCTAAAATACGATTTACCTCTGACAAACGCATAGGAACTGCTTCCCCACGTTTAGTTTCACCTAAAAATCCAATAACACCTGTAATGTTTTTAATAGTGTGTGTAATTTCACCTACTAAAGCTGCCTCAATTAATACATAACCAGGATAAAAAGAACGTTCTTTTTGAATTTTCTTTCCATTACGGATTTGAATAAATTTTTCAGTTGGAATCAATACTTGAGATACATAATCATTTAATTTTAAACGATTAATTTCTACTTCAATGTATTGCTTTACTTTTTTCTCTTGTCCGCTAATAGCACGTACTACGTACCATTTTTTTACAATTGAAGATTCTTTATTTACTGTTTCAGCCATTTTGTAAGTATCAAAAATTATAAACTATTTACCATCTGATAAGCCAATTCCATTAACTTACTAAACGATACATCCATTCCCCAAACTATTAAGCCAATAATTGTAGAGGCTACCATTACTAGTAATGCGCTACTTTGCAATTCAGGCCAAGTTGGCCAAGTTACCTTGTTAAATAACTCATCTTTAGTTTCTTCTATGTATGTTCCAAATTTGCTCATCTTTTTAATTTTAGATTTAAAATTTAAGATTTAAGACCTTCTAACTTCTTATCTCTTCCCTCTAACTTTTTTAGCACACGAGGAGGGATTCGAACCCCCATCAGCGGTTTTGGAGACCGATATTCTACCCTTGAACTACTCATGTATTATAAATAGCAAAATGGCTAAGCCTCTCGGCAAGCCATTTTGCTACAAATATTTGGTTATTAAGATAAAATCTCAGTTACCTGACCAGCACCTACAGTACGACCACCTTCACGCATTGCGAAACGTAAACCTTTATCCATAGCTACAGCCGAATGTAATTCAACTTGAATTGTAACGTTATCACCTGGCATAACCATTTCACGTCCTGCCTCTAAAGTAATCTCTCCAGTTACGTCCGTTGTACGTAAGTAGAATTGAGGACGGTATTTGTTATGGAATGGAGTATGACGGCCACCTTCTTCTTTTTTCAATACATACACTTCAGCTTTAAATTCTGTGTGTGGAGTAATTGAACCAGGCTTAGCGATAACCATACCACGACGAATTGCATCTTTATCGATACCACGCAATAATAATCCAACGTTATCTCCAGCTTGTCCGCTATCTAATAATTTACGGAACATCTCAACACCGGTAAT
>JBKJPW010000221.1:0-10517 GCA_046594225.1 Bacteroidia bacterium | reverse complement strand
GTAAAACAAGGTTATTCTATTTTAATTTTTCCGGAAGGAACACGTAGTGTAACGGGAGATATTTTACGTTTCCACAAAGGAGCTTTTTTATTGGCTGAACAAATGCAATTAGATATTGTGCCTTTATTATTACATGGAGCAGGCGATACGGTTACTAAAGGTGATTTTCATTTTAAAGACGGTTCTTTAACGGTTAAATTATTAGATCGGATTAAACCAACGGATACTTCGTTTGGTGCTACATATCAGGAGCGTAGCAAAGCTATTTGTAAATTAATGCGTAAAGAATACGAATTACTAAAACAAGAAAAAGAAACCGTTGGTTATTTTCGTTCACGTTTAATTCGTAATTATATTTTTAAAGGCCCGATATTAGAATGGTATTGTCGTATTAAAACAGGTTTAGAAAACAATTACCAGTTATTCGAAAGTTTGATGCCTAAAACAGGTAAGATTGTTGATGTAGGTTGTGGTTATGGCTTTTTGCCATACATGTTAATGTACAAAGGTCGCCAGCGTGAGATTTTAGGAGTAGATTATGATGATGAGAAAATTGCTGTAGCGGATAATTGCATTGATAAATCGGATAAATTATCTTTTGCGGTAGGCGATGTTACTCTTTACGATTTCCCGAATGCAGATGGATTTATTATTAGTGATGTATTACATTACTTGCAAGAACAACAACAAATTCAAGTGATTGAAAATTGTGTATTTAAATTAAATAAAGGTGGCGTGTTAGTTATTAGAGATGCAGATAAAGACATTGCGACCCGTCAAAAAGGAACATGGTACACGGAGTTTATGAGTACTAAAGTATTTGGCTTTAATAAAACAAAAACTGATGGTTTGCATTTTGTTAGTGGTACCTTAATTAAAGATACAATTGCTAAGTTTCCACATTTAACTTTAGAGGTTTTGGATACAACTAAACTAACTTCTAATATTATTTATGTAGCTAGGAATGTTGGATAAACTTCTGCGTCAGATTAATATAAGTTTTTTTAGATGATTGTTTTATTTAAACAAGCCATTTTTAGTAATACTTTCGGGTTTAAAAAATTGAACCATAAAAAGACATAATAGGTCATAAAAGCTAGTGGTGCTTAATTCTATTATGTTCTTTTATGACTTTTATGGTTTAAAAAATTACCTCTCCGCCCTATAAATCTTAAACTTCCCCTTGGTTAAAGTTGCTAAATCAAGCGGACTAACACCTACCTTTTTGCCCGAATAACCATTATTTTGATGCGCTATTGTAAAATTGGTTTTATCTATTACTTCATAAATAATGGCGGTATGATGTGACATTTTTTCGGTGTATTTTTTACCATCTTTTTCATAATTTAAAATAACGTTTTCAAACTGAATAATATCGCCGGGATAAACTAGTTCTTTTTTATAATCAATCTCTTTTCCAAATTTATACTTCATATCCCATCTGGCATTTACTAATTGTAAAGCTTCGGCAGCTAAATCCCAACATTCGCCAGTGCCTACTTTTTTCTTAATTTTTGTTTTCACAAAGTCAATAATTTGCTTATTCATGGGAGGAATGCTATCGCTCGTTTTGAAATAGCTTATCGGTTTCAAATAGGTTGAAATCGTAAAAGAACTTAGCAAAAAACTAAGAAAGGTGAATATAATAAGTATTGGCTTCATGCGAGTATAATACAATAATGAGCTATAAAGTTACAGAATGCACATCTAGAAGTCTATTAAAAAAATGTTAAGTGTCACCCTGAGCGAAGTCGAAGGGCCACAATTTTAAAGAATAGCAGCATGTTTTATGATTTTTGTAATTTATTTTGCCTTATCTTTGCCGAAAAATTAGAAATGCGTAAAATTATTGAACATCGTAAATTATTAGGAGTTGGAAAAGATGTGACTTTGAGTGAGCTTAAAAGCCTGTATCGTAATTTTATGAAAGAATACCATCCTGATAGAATACAAGACAATGAGGAGTTGAAATTAGAAGTTGAAGAAAAAAGTAAACGTATTATTGAAGCCTATCATTTTTTAGTGAGTATTGCTCCAGAAACCCAAGAAGCAACTATAGAAGAATATAATCTAACAACATCAAGCGTTAATATTGCAGACATTACCTATCAAGGAAAACGTTTACGTATTGATTTTCAGGACGGCAGTGGTTACGAATACTTTGGAGTACCAGAAAATACGTATGTTAAACTAGTAAATGCAGACTCTCAAGGACGCTTTGCTCGTAGACATATTTACACTTCTTTTCTTTACAGAAAAGTGAGTAATACAACAATGACGGTATAGTTTTAGGAATTCATTTTCCAACTTATTTTGAACAAATAAGAGCCTTTTTTTTTACCTCAATTTCTTAAACCATTGTATATTTGATTTGTATCTTGTATACAGCAATTTAATAAAACGTCACTTATGAGCAGTAATCCATTCCTTTCAGAATTTAATACGCCTTTCGATACCATTCCTTTTGATAAAATTTTAGTTGAACATTATTTACCGGCTTTTGAAGAAGGTATTAAACAGGGCTTAGCCGAAATTGATGCTATCGTTAACAATGCAGATGAACCTACATTTGCTAATACCATTGAAACTTTAGAAAAAGTGGGGCCTTTATTAGAAATTGTAAGTTCAACGTTTTCTAATTTAAATTTAGCGGAGACATCAAAGGAAATGCAAGCTTTAGCAAAAGCAGTATCTCCAAAACTAAGCGATTACTCAAACGATATTATATTAAATGATGTGTTGTTTAATCGAGTAGAAGCAGTTTACATTATAAAAGACACTTTAAAATTAAATGCAGAGCAAAGTACCTTATTAGATAAAACCTATAAAAGCTTTGTGCGTAATGGTTCTAAATTAAATGCTGAACAAAAAGAAAAATTAAGAACTATTGATAAGGATAAATCTCAATATTCTTTAACATATAGTGAAAATGTATTAGCAGAAAGTAATGCCTTTGAATTAGTAATCACAAACGCATCGGATTTAGCTGGATTACCAGAAGGAATTATTGAAGCCGCTAAAATGACCGCTAAGGAAAAAGGTAAAGAAAACGCCTGGGTGTTTACCTTAGATTATCCTAGCTATGGCCCTTTTATGACTTATTCTGAAAACAGAATTTTAAAAGAAAAGCTATTTAAAGCTTATGGCTCTAAAGCATTTAAAAATAATGAACACGACAATCAAGAAGTCCTAAAACAAATTGCTCAATTACGACACGAGCGCGCTGTTTTATTAGGCTATAAATCTCATGCTGATTTTGTATTGGAAGAACGTATGGCAGAGTCGCCAACTAAAGTGTTTTCGTTTTTACAAAACTTATTAGATAATTCTTTATCATTTGCCAAAGAAGAATTAGCAGAGCTAAAAACATATATTAAAGCAAATGGTGGGCCAGAAGACTTAAAAAAATGGGACATTCCGTACTATGCTGAGAAATTAAAGAAAGAAAAATTTGCCATTGATGATGAATTACTTCGCCCATACTTTAAATTAGAAAATGTTGTAGCAGGTGTTTTTGAAACTGCTAAACGATTATACGGATTTACTTTTGTTCAGCGTAATGATATTCCTCTTTATCATAAAGATGTCACTACCTACGAAGTGAAAAATGCACAGGGAGATTTTTTAGCAGTATTTTATGCAGATTTTTTTCCAAGAGCAGGTAAACGCCAAGGTGCATGGATGACTTCATTTGTGAATCAAAAACTTGAAAATGGTGTAAATGTGAGACCACATGTTTCTATCGTTTGTAATTTTACAAAGCCAACTGATAGCAAACCCTCTTTATTGAGTTTTGATGAAGTCACTACCTTGTTTCACGAGTTTGGTCATGCTTTACATGGTATGTGCGCTAACGGACAATATGGTAGCATTACAGGAACTAGTGTGTATTGGGATTTTGTGGAATTACCATCTCAAATTTTAGAAAACTGGTGTTATGAAAAAGAGTGTTTAGATTTATTTGCTAAACATTATCAAACAGGAGAAGCAATTCCTGCGGATTATATTCAAAAAATTGTGGACTCTTCTAATTTTCAGAGTGGCTTAGCAACTATTCGTCAAATTGGTTTAGCAACCTTAGATATGGCTTGGCATAGCCAAAATCCAAAAGATATTACAAGTGTAAAAGAGTTTGAAATAAGTGTAACAGCTAAAACAGATTTAATGCCTTCGGTTCCTGAAACTAGTACATCTTGTTCATTCTCTCATATTTTCCCGGGTGGTTATTCGTCGGGCTATTATTCGTATAAGTGGGCAGAAGTAATTGATGCCGATGCTTTTGAAGCTTTTAAAGAAAAAGGAATTTTTAATCAAGAAGTAGCTACGGCGTTTTATAAAAATATTTTATCCGCCGGAGGTAGCGAGCATCCATCTATCTTATATAAAAGATTTAGAGGCAGAGATGCTGATCCTAAAGCCTTGTTGAGAAGATCGGGATTAATTAAGGAAACGGTGTAGATTTTATTTCAAGATTCTAAAACACAAACCTCCTTCAATTGCAATGCCATTAATATTGGTAGAGTAATTTTGTGCAGCGTTATTATCTTTTACATCTTTTGGCGAGCTATTTGCAATATAAGAACTAACCATTCCCACAACACCCAAACGATTCCAAAAATAATAATGTACACGTGTACCGTATCTTACAATAGTTCCGGTTGAGCTGTGATTATAAAAATTATCATTATCGTTACCTTTCATTTTAATTGAAAAAATACCATGTGAAACAAAAACAGAAAGGTCTAACCGCTTATTCACAAATACATGGTAGCTACATTCTGCATTTAATTCAGAGGTTGAGATTTTTACTTGATTATTGCTGGTAGAAAAACCATAAAATTTAGATGGGTTTACAGTAAAAATATCATTACCAGAACTTAATGCTACACTCCAACGATTTGAAATACCATATTCAATTACTAATGGATCACGAACGCCAATAATAACATCTTCGTTAACCAATACTTCTTTACCGCTTGCAATATCATTAGTTTTATAATTGGCAAGGGTATGGCCTTCAGAAATACTAATGAATAAAGAGCCCTTACGATACGCTTGTGCGTTTGAAGAAAAATGAATAGCTGCTAATAAAACAAGAGTATAAATTTTTTTCATGTAATTGGTTTTTGTTATATCAAATTTAGTAAAATTATGGATATATTAAAATAGATGATGTGTTAAAATGGACAAGGTTAAGTGGACTAAATTTAACCACATAGATACATAGTTTTAGAACAAATAGAGTTGAGTTTATAGATAGAAGCTTCGCTTTTCATATAGCAAACTATGTTTAAAAACTTGTTTTCTATCTATAACTTTTTGCTAGTTAATTTTTTTCTATGTTTCTATGTGGTTAATTTTTTTTAACTGTTTACTTCACTGCAATTACCGAAATCTCCACATTCACATCTAAAGGTAATCTAGACACTTGCACCGTTTCGCGCGCAGGAAAATTACCTGTAAAAAATGAACCATACACTTCGTTCATCGCTCCAAAATTATTCATGTCTTTCATAAAAATGGTTGTCTTAACTACGTTAGTTAAATCCATGCCTGCATCTTTTAAAATAGCAGAAACATTTTCCATTACTTTTTTGGTTTCGCTTTTAATGTCGCCTAAAATTAATTCGCCAGTTTTTGCGTCTTTAGCTACTTGGCCAGATACAAATAACATATTGCCCGATGCAGGAACCATGTTAGCGTGACTATAAGGACCAATGGGAAGCGGAGCATTTTCGGAAGTAATAACAGTTTTCATTTATGTTTAGTTTTAATGATTAATAAATTTGATTGTTTAAATATACTAAGCTTTCAATTTCTTACAAATTTTATTGTCAAACAGAACGAAGTCGAAGCACTTTTAGTATGTTTGTCTTATGCTTATAAATGATGTAATTCTTGAAATAAAAAACTATAAAAACACTTCTATTCATAAATCTGCTTTAGATATTTATAAATTATTAGAAGGAAATAGAGACGTGTTTTTAAGGAAAATGAATGCAGATAACTTCAACCATTTATTAATGAATTTCGAAAACTTAACCTATGCAAATCCAAAAGAATATCAAACTTCAGGTTATGCCAGAGAATATCAATCTCAATACGACTTGTTATTATTTTATTTAGATAGGATTGTATAGTTCATTAGCCATAAAACTAATTATGTTACCTTTACAGCATGAAGTTTGAAGAATACCATATCATCCCTGAGCTTAAACAGAGTTTACAAGAGTTGGGATTTAAACGTCCAACTGATATTCAGTTTAAAGCTATTCCTAATATTTTAAATGGCGAAGATGTGTTGGCTATAGCCCAAACGGGTACTGGTAAAACAGCAGCTTTCGCTATTCCTATTATTCACTTAATAGAAAAAGCAGGAGTGGGGCAGGGAGTGCAAGCCATCGTCATGGTTCCTACGCATGAGTTAGCTATTCAAATTACAGAAGTATTTGATAAGTTAGCTAAATATACAAGCGTTTCAACTCTTGGTATTTATGGTGGCGTTGATCAAGATCCACAAATACAACAATTGCATCAAGGTGTTGATATTGTGATTGCTACCCCTGGTCGAGTATTTGATTTAGTAAATCAAGGCTATTTAAAATTAAGAGATATAAAAGTATTGGTTTTAGATGAAGCAGATTTGATGTTGGATTTAGGTTTTTATAAAGACATTGAAGACTTAATAAAATATTTGCCTCGTCACCGTCAAACTTTATTTTTTTCGGCAACTATTAATGAAAAAATAAAAAAGTTAGCGTATTCAATTGTTCGAAATGCTATTCGTATTCAAATTTCTCCTAAAGATCCCGTGTCTAAAAACGTCACACACTCTGTGATGTATGTGAGTATGGATGATAAACGATTTTTTTTAGAACGTATCGTTAACGAAAATCCTGAAAGTAGAATTTTAGTATTTGTTAGAACTAAAGTGCGAGCCGAGCGTGTATTTGAAGCAATGCAACGTGTTGGTATTAAAAGTCAGACCATGCATGGTGGCAAAGACCAAGAAAATAGATTAGAAGTCATGACTGGCTTTAAAAATGGTGATTTTAAACTATTAATAGCAACTGACATTAGTGCGCGTGGAGTAGATATTGCCAATGTGGATTATGTAGTAAATTATGATTTGCCGGATGTTGCCGAAAACTATGTGCATAGAGTAGGGCGAACAGGCCGTGGAAATAATAAAGGAGTAGCAGTATCATTTTGTAGCCCCGAAGAAAAGCCAATATTAGATGAGATAGAAAGCTTTATGGATAAAAAAGTAACGGTATTAGCTGTTGATAAAGCAGATTATTCGGAAACCTTGGCTTTAACGGAAGATGTAAATGACAATTGGAAAAAGTTAATATCAGATGCCGAAAAGGAAGAAAAAGCTTACAAAGGCAAAAAGAAAAAGAAAAAATAGAAAAATTTGTTTATTTTTATGTAAAATAAAATCTTTATTACATGAAAAAACTTTTACTTACAGTTCTTTGTGGTTTAATATTAAATTCTATCACAGCTCAAATTGAATACAAAGATGTTGCTGGCATTTTTTATGCACGATGCACAAGTTGTCATCATACTGGAGCCTCAAATTTCCCTTACATGAATTATACGCAAACAGCGGCGTTATCAGGTTCAATTCAATATGATTTAACCAATAATATTATGCCGCCATGGAGTGCAGATACTACTTATACTAGATTTCAGCACGAACGTATTATTACAAGTTCAGAAAAACAATTGATATTAGATTGGATTACTGGAGGCTCGCTTCAAGGAGATACAACTTTAGCTCCGCCAGCTCCTGTTTATCCAACAGGATATGAATTAGCGGGTAATGCGGATTTAACATTAAGCATAGGTCAATTTACAAGTACCGCAGTATCTTCTGATAAATATTACTGTTTTTCTTTGCCTTCAGGTTTAACACAGGATAGAATTATTAAGGCATTTGAAATTATTCCAGGTAATAAAACTATTGTTCATCATGCTGTAGTTACAGCAGATTCAACAGGTACATATGCAGGTGATGTTTCAGGAAATTGCTTTAGTATTGTTGGAAACGTTGGAATTGGAACGTATGCTCCGGGGTCTGCGGCGGTTATTTTTCCTAGTCAAGCACCTTTAATAACAGGTATTACATTAAAAGCGGGTTCAAAAATTATTATTCAATTACATTATCCTGCTGGTAGCGCTGGTCAATTAGATAGCACAAAAATTAGATTATATTTTTACCCTGTTGGAACACCTAATGTTAGAAGAATATATGCAACAACACCTTTACAAAATTGGTCAATGGTAATTCCGCCAAATACAATAACACCATATTCTGCATACTATCCTACATCAGGTACATTGCCCGTAGCTTTATCAGCATTTGCGGTTATGCCACATTCTCATTTATTATGTAAAAGCATTATTTACTATGCCGTTAAACCAGGAATAGACACCATTAAATTAGTAAAGGTAAATCAATGGGATTTTGAATGGCAAGATTATTATACGTTCAAAAAATTAGTAAAAATACCAAATGGGTATCGTTTGTATTCTAAACACTATTTTGATAATACAGCAAGTAATCCTAATAATCCTAATTCACCTCCTATTACGGTTTATTCTAATACAGGTACAGATGATGAAATGTTGTTCGACGGAATGATGTACTTGTATTATCAGCCTGGAGATGAATTAATTGACATGGAAGCTATCATGGCAGGTGATCCATTATTAAATACAGGTATTAATGAGACTAAGGATAAAGAATTTGTTTTAAAATCAAATGCTTTTCCAAATCCATTTAATGATATCGTTACTTTACAATATTCGATTAACGAATCGGCAAGTGTAAATGTTGAAGTAACGGATATTATAGGAAAACAAGTTGCTAAAATTAATTTTGGAAACCAAAATGAAGGCAATCATACGTGGGATTGGAAAGGAATAGATGCTAATGGACATAAGGTTTCTTCAGGAGTTTATTTCTATAAAATCAAAGCTAATGGTATCTCTTACGAAGGAAAAATTATTAAGCAAAATTAAACAGCGATAATACATTACATTTGTGCCTGCAAAACTAGTTTTGCAGGCATTTTTTTTAGCTTTAAAACAATAAATAGCATGAAAGTAGATAAATACATAGGGCAATCTGGTTATACCTCGCGCAGAAAGGCATACGATTTAATAGATGCCAAACGAGTACTTGTAAATGGTAAATTAGCCACATTTAGTACTAAAATTAAAGAAGGCGATGTTATCTTAATTGATGGCGTAGAGCTAAAAGCGAAAGAATTTGTACCTACTTATATTGTTTACAATAAACCGAAAGGTATTGAATGCACTTCCGAGAAAATAGAAAACAATATCATTGATGCTATTGGCCATTCCCAGGCTATTTACCCCGTTGGGAGATTAGACAAAGATTCGGAAGGACTCATTCTATTAACTAATCATGGGGAAATCATCAATAAAATTGGTAATTCTAAATTTGAGCACGAAAAAGAATACATTGTAACCCTTAATTTACCAGTAAGAACAGCCTTTTTGAAGGAAATATCAGAAGGAATAGATATTCAAGATATTAAAACAAAACCTTGTGTAGTATCCAGAGAACCAAACTCAAAACGTATTTTTAGAATTATCTTAACCCAAGGCTTAAATAGACAAATTCGTCGAATGTGTAACGCATTTGATTATCAAGTAATCAAACTTCAACGAATTAGGGTAATGAATATTAAACTCGAAAAGCTTAAAATTGGCGAATGGCGTGATTTAACAGAAGAAGAATTAAAGGAACTGTTCGCTCAGTTAAACTAGAGTTTCACTTGATTATTCTATTAATTCACTAGTATTTAATGTTTTCGAAACATAAATTCATTAACTTTATCGCTCAGCGTAAGTTTTAAATTCGATAGTCATGGAAAAATATTCAATAGAAGCAACCTCAAATACACCAACAATAAAATTTGATTTAGAAAAAGGTGAATTAAATATTTCTGGGCGTTCTATTCCCGAAAATTCAATTGAATTTTATAATCCATTATTTGCCGCTCTTGATAAATATTTAGCTAATCCAAATCTTAAAAATGCAACAATCTTAAATATTCAATTAGAATATTACAATAGTAGTTCTTCTGCTTGCTTATTAAGTGTGTTTAAAAAATTAGAAAAATTTAATAAAGGCGCAGGATTACCAGTTAATATAAACTGGATTTACGAAGAAAATGATGAGGATATTTTAGCAGCTGGCAAAAATTTTGAAGGCATGGTTGATTTGCCTTTCCAAATGATTCAGGTTTCTGAAAATTAGTTTATTTTTCTATAAATCTATTACTATTACAGGATTAAATTGTCTTCCTTATAATATTTACCACTAATTCTTACGTTTTAAACGTGCGCCTTTTTAGAGGTTGTTAATTAGGGTTCACTCAAAAAGTCCAACATTAAATTTAGGATAAAATACTTTCAATAAAGTATTTATTATTTTATCTGTTATAATTTCAATAAAAGTATGGACGTGCTGTTGCACC
>JBKJPW010000026.1:0-49878 GCA_046594225.1 Bacteroidia bacterium | reverse complement strand
AATAAACTAAAGCTATCAACTCCATGAATTAGGTAAACAAATGGCACGATGTATTTTACTTTATTACTTTGCAAATGCCCAATAAAATGCCAATGAATATCTTTTGGTAATTGTTCGTGCTTATCTACTAATTCTTGAACATAGTTTTCTCCAAAATCCCTTTGTCCTGCCTCGTATGCCTCTAAAAGCATAGCGTTGGGTTTAGTTTTAGATACAGCAATTAAAGCAACCTCAATGGGAATTTGAGCCTTAATATCTTTTATATTTTGGGAAATCGACATATTTAATTTAAGTTCATTTTCATCATAATATCTAATTGTACATCATCACCCAATTTAAAAGGATGTTTGTCAAACTCAATAAAACCTTGTTTTTTGTAAAAAGTTATAGCCTTGACATTATGCTCCCATACGGCTAACCAAATATAGCTGTAATGTATTTCTTTAGCAATATCTACCGATTTCTGCATTAATAGTTTACCGAAATTCTGACCTTGGTATTCCTGCTTTATATAAATGCGTTCAATTTCAATGCAATTGTTTCCTTGTTTTTCGGTTTGCGCGTCGCTTATATTAAGCTTTAGATATCCTATAGTTTGGTCAGCTTTTTTTAGAAAATAAAAACTGGAATTTTTTGTTTGTAATTCGTTGCTTAATTGTTCTATGCTTAATTTTTCAGCAATATACTTTTGCATATCACTTTCTGAATTAGAATTTGAAAAGGTTTCGGTAAATGTTTGAATACTAATAGTTCTTAATAATTCTACTTCCTCAATACTTACTTTTACTATTTCACTTGTTTGTTCTATCATTGTCGAATTGCCAAATCATCAAATTACCGCATTAACTACTCTTCCAAACTATAAATTACTAAGCCACTTCTCATCTTAGGTTCAACCCAAGTTGATTTTGGAGGCATGATATTATTGGTATCTGCAATCCATTTTAAGTGTTCCATAGTTACTGGATATAAACCAAACGCTATAGTAGCTTTTCCTTCATCCACTTGCTTTTTCAATTCTTTACTTCCACGCACACCAGGAATAAAACCAATACGAGTATCCGTTTTTAAATCATGAATATCTAAAATAGGAGATAAAATATATTTAGTTAATATAGCAGCATCTAAACTATCAATAGGATCTTTAGCATTGTAAATAGTATCTTTTGCTTTTAACGAATACCATTTATTATCAACATACATGGATATTTCGTGTTTCTTTGTTGGCTTAAAATCATTAGCATTTATTGATTCAATTGTAAAATTTACTTTTAATTGCTCTACAATTTGATTGACTGATAAGCCATTCATATCTTTTACAATTCGATTGTAATCATAAATTTTTAAATGTGTTTCAGGAAAGAAAACGCCTAGATAATAATTAAAAGCTTCTTCTCCAGTATAGGATTTACGGGTACTGCGCCTTAATTTTCCTAATAATGTTGCGGATGCTGAGCGGTGATGACCATCAGCGATATAAATATTAGGAATACCAGCAAAGCGCTCAGCAATTTGTTTAACTGTTTTTTTAGAGCTTATTACCCAAACTGTGTGCCTTACTTTATCAGTAGTGGTAAAATCATAATCAGGTCGAGTTGCTGCGATTTCATAAGAAACACTATCAATCACTTCATCATTAGGATAGCAAAATAAAACAGGTTCTGCATTAAATTCACACACATCTAAATAATCTTTTAGTTTTTCTTCGCGGGTGGTTAATGTTTGTTCATGAATTTTGATAACACCTTCCATGTAATCATCAATACTGGTACAAGCAATAATTCCTATAAACTCATCTCCTTCTTTTACTTGGCGATATAAATAATAACAAGGACTTTCATCTCGCAAAAATATTTTTTCTCTAACAAATTTCTTAAAATGATTTTTGACTTTATTTAATCGTTCTTTTGAACCAGGTTTGGTTTTAATACCATCTTCAAAATCGGGATTGATAACGTGTAAAAAGGAATAGGGATTACCTGCTAATTTATCTCTTAATTCAGCAGAATTATACCCATCAACCGATCGTGAAGCTACTAAGTGCACTTTATCGCCTTCAGGACGAATTGCTTTAAACGGAATAACTTTGGCCATGAGTATTAATAAGGTTTCGTTTCTAAATATAGCTGATTTGTAGACATAAAAAAAGCTCTCTGAATTCAGAGAGCTTTTTTTATTTTAGTGTATCTTAGTTAGTCATTGCTTTAAAATCAGCATTGTCGCGTGATTTTATGAACTCAGCATCATCTTTAGCCCAAGCTTTTAAAGAACCATCTTTTTCGATAGCTGTTTTTAAGTTAGAGTTTACTTCAGCTGTATTATTATTACGAGCCGCAGCAACTGCTTTTAAGTATGAAGCCATAGCCATGTCTTTTTCGTTACTAGCATCTAAAGTAGTAGAAACTGCACCAGCATTACCATTTAATAATTCAGCTAAAGCTTTGTTAAATCCTTTGTTATCTCCAAAGTTTGAAACAGCATCAGCATATTTACCATCACGAACATTCATGATACCTTTGTTATAATTTACTTCAGAACCAGCACCGTTAGCTTTGTCATAATATTCCATTGCTTTTTTGCGGTCACCTGCTTTAGCAGCAATAATACCCATATGATTCATTACAATTGGATTTCCTGCTGCATTTGTTTCAGCACGTTTAAATGCTTCGCCTGCTTCAGATACCTTATTATTCATTAATAATGCAACGCCTAAGTTATTAGATGTTCTCCAGTCGTTAGGATATTTTTTCTCTGCTGCTGTATAAATAGCAACTTTAGTATTTACATCATTAGTTAAGTTAGCACCATATAACATCTCTTCAACTGATAAAGAATCAGGGTATGTAGTTGTTAGTTTAGTGATTTGCTCATCTGTACGAGATTTTTTGTTAACGTTTACAGTTAATACTGAACGACGTAACTTTGGTAAAATTTTATCAGCTACTTCAGTATAAGTTTTAGATAAATTTTTAATTTCTTTTTCACGCTGCTCACCATCTGTGTACATAGTTAAAACGCGTAAAATTAAATCTTTATCAGCAATTGAAGAACCTTCCATCAAAGATTTGAAACCAGTCCAATCTTCAGCTGTAGTTTGAGTTACATAGTTAGCTTCTTCTTTACCAAATTTCTGATCTTTATTTTTGTTTTTCTTAAACTCATTCATCAAGGCTTTTGAACCAGATTTAGCACGATCTTTAGCTAAGTTTTCGTTTAATGATAACTCACCATCTGGCGATGCGTATGCAGATACATTAATATCTTTAAATTCATACCAAACATTATTAATGTTTGCAGAAATAAAAGTATTTAAATTTTTAACTTCATCGCTTTTCATTTCGCTAGCGCGAACATCGGATTTATTAACTAAATAATAAACATTAGCGGTTTGATTAACTGGAGTTGATTTTACAAAAGCATCTTTTGCATAAATACCTTTCTCGTCGTTACGAACTAATAAAGGAGTAATGATAGTACCATCTCCTAATTTTACTGGAGTAAAGTCTTTCGTTTTTTTCTTTACTTTACCTTGAGCACGTAACTCAACAGTAGCAACCTTCATGGCTGGTTCATAAACAAATTTCTCAGATGTATAGCTAAAAGTACCACCTTTTTCATAACTAATTTTTTGACCTGGGTCAGTTGCTTTATCACCAACTAAAATTACTGGTTTCAAAGCTTTCTCACCACCTGCATATTTTACAACGGGTGTTAAAGTAACGGTTGCTTTTTTAGCGAAAATTTTAGCTGGATATTTTCCAGTAACAGTAAAACCTACGCTATCTCCATGCATTTCTAAGGGATTAGGTTTCATGTCATAAGAAAAAGTAGACTGTTTTTTTACCATTTTGCCTAACCCATTGCAACCAACTAATAAAGCAGTTGTGCCAACAGCAAGACTTAAGTTTCGTAAAGTTTTAGTATTCATCATTAATGTATTGTTTAGTTTTTTTTATTTTGACAAAAATATGAAATAAATACTTAATGCCTAATTATTTTAGTATTAAATTTAAAAAAAAATCCCGCATTTAGCGGGATTTTGAATTATTTCTGTAATAGTAATTATTTTGCTATAGCATTCACTTTTTTAGTCAACTTAGATTTTAAGTTAGCTGCTTTGTTTTTGTGAATTACGCTTTTCTTAGCTAATTTGTCTAACATAGCAACCACTTTAGGTAATAAAGCTGCTGCTTCAGTTTTAACATCTGTTCCACGTAATTTTTTAATCGCATTACGAGTTGTTTTTGCATAATAACGATTTGATAAACGCTTAGCGTCATTTGATCTAATTCTTTTTATTGCTGACTTATGATTTGCCATTCTATTTAGGTATTAATCTGTTTTTTTAAATTGGATTGCAAATATACACTTTTTTTTATAATAACAAATGTTCATAACAAAAATTTATAGAATATAGTCTAAAACTTACATTTGCCCTTATCAATGAATTTCAAAAAAGCCTACATATTAGCCTTATTTTTGGTTTCCACGCTTGTTTTTCCCCAACAAAGCTCCGAAATCATTAAAAATCTGGTGCCAAATGGTAGTTTTGAGAATTACAGAAAAAAATCGGGAAGTATCAAACAAGCCATACCTTGGCAACAAATAGCCAGTGTTGATTTTTACCAAGAGCCAATTAGTAATGACACATCTCACTTTAGAGGTGCCAGAACAGGAAAATGCTATGCGGGTGTACGTTTTCAAAAGAAATATAAGGAGTTTGTGCAGGTGAAATTTGCAGAACCATTGCACCGAGGCACTACCTATGAGTACGAAATGTATATCCGACTTGCTTTTTGGAGCAATGCCAGTTTAAAGTCCTTTGGCGCTTTATTTACAAAAATGGGCTACAAGAGTAAGGCTGATGTGGTAAAATCAGCACTTATCGACACTGTTTCCAAAAAAGGAAGTTTTATCAATGGGTATCAGTGGTTTAAAATTTCGGGTAAGTACTTAGCTGACGGCGGAGAGAAATATCTAACTATTGGTAATTTTTCGCCAAATGTTAAAAAGGATATGGTACGAATGAATGTATTTAAACTTGGTTTTAAAGAGGCTTATTATTTTGTGGATGACATATCATTAATAAAGGCTAAAGAAACGGTTGAAAAAGTAAAAGTAGAAATTGTTGGTTCATTTAATATAGAACAAGACTCTGTACTAGAAGTGAAAAAAGATGTGAAAGTGGGAGAGAAGATAGCTTTAAAAAATATATTTTTTGAAAACGCACGTTATTATTTATTACCCGAATCGTATTCGGAGTTAAATAAGTTAGCTCAGTATTTATTAAGAAATCCTCAGATGGAAGTTCAAATTAATGGACATTCGGATAATGTAGGTTCAAAAGGTAAAAATCAAAAAATATCCGAACAGCGAGCTCGCGAAGTGTTTGAATATTTAATTAAAAAAGGCGTACAAAATAAAATGTATTTTAAAGGCTACGGAAGTTTATTGCCTATTGCTAGTAACGACAGCGATATCGATCGCGCAAAAAATAGAAGGGTAGAGTTTGAGATCATCAAGAATTAGTCAGTATGATAATGAGATAGTGCGACAATTAAATAACTAAGTACCATTGGCAAATTGCCGAATTAACTAATAAACTAATTGAAATTATGCAATTGATTGAAAAAGATAATGCTAAAACTATCAGAGCTTGGTCGTTTTATGATTGGGCAAACTCTGTATTTCCATTGGTAATTACCTCAGCTATTTTTCCAAATTTTTATGATTATGTAACCACACATGATGCAGATAAAAATTTTATTGGACACACCGTTAATTTTTTAGGGTTTGAAGCAGAAAACCAAAATATTTATACTTTTATTTATGCCTTTGCTCTATCTATTGTTGTATTAATTACACCAATTTTAAGTGGTGTGGCCGATTATTTGGGAAATAAAAAACGCTTTCTTCAATTTTTCTGTTACTTAGGTTCTATTTCTTGTATGTGTCTTTTCTTTTTTGATAGAAATCATTTAGAGTTGAGCTTTATTCCTTTTATTGCTGCAACCATAGGTTTTTGGGGTAGTTTGGTATATTACAATTCTTATTTACCCGAAATTGCTTCTGTTGAAAACCAAGATAAAGTAAGTGCGCGTGGTTTTGCTTTAGGTTATTTTGGAAGTTCTTTATTATTAATTTTATGTCTTATAGGGATTATTGTTTTTAAATATGAAGAAACCATTGTAGATGGAATTGTTGTAAGTACAAAAGGTTTTTTTAAAGTAAAGTATGCTTTTTTATTGACAGGACTATGGTGGATGGGCTTTGCGCAATACACTTTTGCTAATTTGCCAAATAAAAATCACAAAGCACATGGCAACGATAGAAATGGTTTATTATCAAAAGGATTTAAAGAATTAAGAAATGTGTGGGCTCAGATAAAATTAATGCCTTTATTAAAACGTTTTTTAACAAGCTATTTTTTTTATAACATGGGTGTGCAAACTATTATGGTAGTGGCGGTATTATTTGCTCGGAACGAGATTGAGTGGGGTGAAGGAGAAGCTGCCGAAAAAGCAAAAACAAATGCTTTAATCGTTAGTATTTTGATTATTCAATTTGTAGGAATTGCAGGTTCTTTTTTATTTTCTTGGTTATCTCGTAAAATAGGAAACATTCAAGCTTTAATGATATCAATTGCTATATGGATTTTTATTTGCGTATTTACTTATGCAGTAGTGCACACTCCAGTTGAGTTTTACATTGTTGCTTTTTTAGTAGGTTTGGTAATGGGTGGTGTGCAAGCGTTATCGCGAAGTACTTACAGTAAATTTTTACCTGAAACCGAAGATCACACCAGCTTTTTTAGCTTTTATGATGTGATTGAAAAACTAGGAATGATTTTAGGAACCATTTCTTTTGGTGTTATTAGCCAAGTAATGGGCGGTATGCGCGCCTCTATTTTATCTTTAATTATATTTTTTATTATTGGAATGCTGGCTTTAATTCCATTGACTAAAAAGGCCACTCTGAAATAATGTTTCTTTGGTGCGGTATAACTAGTCTGCTGTAATAGTTTACATAATTCTTTTGTGGTTAAGCGACAAAGATACTTTAACGTTTTTAATTGGCGCAGTTACATTAGTCAATACGTTATGCCTACAAAGCTTTTGCGGTTAGTTTGTAAACAAAAACCTTCCATCGTTATTTCAAGTCATCATTATCATTTCACAATGATTTTTTGTGTGTATCTTTTCTTGGATGTTTGAAGAGTTATAAAATAAATTCCACTGTTATATGTATTAAAGTCGATTTGATAATTGTAGGTTCCTTTTATTTTCTGTCCTGTATCAATAGTTTTTAAAATTTTACCATTGATGTCATAAATTTGAATGGAAATATCTTGGGTTTCATTTAAGTCAAATACAAAGTTTGTTCTATCGTTACAAGGGTTTGGAAAAATAGTTGTCTTCAAATCATTTGAAAATAGAACGTCGTTTAACCCACTACTTATGCTTAGTAGTTCTAAATATTCTCCCATGGTAGGTACGTCCAAAAATTTACCACTCATTGCAGATTGATTGATGTATCTACCAATTAAATCTGTAATTGAATTATGTAATGAGGTAGGAATAGTGTTATTATTTAAGCTGTATGCTTTCATAAGCCATCTATATCCAGTATTAAAATTGCATGAGTTGGTGTAGTCAACTAAATTTTTTACAGCAAGATAAGTCATCGAATCTAATTTGGATTTGTATGGATCTGCAGCCAAAATATTTGAATTAGTTGGACTAATATTTTGGATGATTAAGTTATGATAACGTGTGTTTGCATTATGCCCATCAACCCATCTGCCATTAGTAATTTGTCCAGGGTAAACAGCAAATCTTAAATTTTTTGTCGCACGATTTATATATGATGTGTTATTTGTTAATTGATATGCTCTAGTTAATCCAAGCGAAACAAACGTATTGTAATTATAATTGTGATTAAATTTGAGTGGCATTAGATAGTTTCCAATTGTAATGGCAATATTTTTATACTGAATATTACCAGTATAATTATATGCTTCGTAATAAGCGTTAGCAATAATACCAGCATCAAATTTAAATTCTCCTGTTCCTTTATCGTCAATTATCCAACCGTTTTGTATTGTATTAGTAGAATCGATTCCACAATAAAAAGCGAAATTTTGAATGATAGGGCCAAATACTGGGTCGCCATAGGTTCTAAGATCTGGAAATGGAAACGCTCCGTTTGCTAATTGCATTGTTGCTAAACTGTCTAAAGCTCTAGTTGCCCATGACTGATATAGGGCCTTCCTGGTAAGGTTAGTTTCTTTGTCTGCAATTTTTAATAAGCCACTTGCGATTTCAGCAGATGAGCGTAAGAATAAAGAATGTGGCTGATATAAAGGAGGATTCATGCCTTTTGCTGTTTTCCACAGGTTAACATAAACCATACTGTCTTGCGCAATTAATAGTCGGGAAAGCGTAATAGCATTTGGCATATTTAGCCAAGTAACATTGCTTGAAATAATGGAAAAGGTTTCAACTGCATCAGGTCTACCACCTTGTGTTGAATAAACGTTTTTTAATTCAGTGCTTAAAGAGTCAATATGAAATAGATCTTCATTTTTCAATGCGGTATCTAATGGATTAACAATAACACTTATTTGTGATTGTTGTGTGGATGTTAATAATTGTGCAACTCCACAAGGTTGAGCGTAACTACTTGTCCAAATACTGAACAATAATGTTAGTATAAAAATCGTTTTTTTCATTATATTAAAGATAATTAAAATTTCGTACTATAATTTGTTTATCCATTCTGATATATAGTTGCTACTTCTTGTCATCTGATGATGATTTAAATAAGTACAAAGAAAAATATACGAAGCTATCAATACTGAAAAATAGTAGAGCTGTATTAAAGGAAAATCAATTAAATTTATTTGATGAGCAATAGTTTTTTTGTAACTAGGAGGTAGGGCGTGTTATGCGCTGGCTATTAATTTTCGTAAATAAAGCGCTCTTTTTTCTAAATATTTAAACTGTTGAATTGCAGACTGTCTTCTAGTTAACAAAGGTAAGCTGTTGTCTTGAATTATTTTATTTGTTACGAATAAAGTTGCTTGTAGATTTGCTTCCCATAAATTTTGATGCTCTTCAAATTGTTTACGGAATTCATCTTTCAATTTAGGTCTTAATATAATTAAATATTGGTCTATAAGGTTTGTGAAAAGTGTCGTTGCTTGTGGATAACAGTCTAAAGTGTCTGGTCTAGGCAGAATTGCATTTGATAAGCATTTGTTAGTTATTGCCACTGGTTCTAATATTTCATTAGTGTCTAATTGTCCCAATGAAACATAAGATGTAAATAAAAATATTATTGCAATTATTGTTCTCATGTCTATATAGCTTGCTCCTAACTTACTTATATGAGGAGTTTTATTAGAGGAAGTATTCATATTTTGAGTTATTCCTCTAGCTTTTATCTTTCTATTGTTTTAGTAAAAATAACGATATTAAATCCTAAAACAAAAAAGCTCTTTTGGAAAACCAAAAGAGCTTTTTTGTTTTTATTAAAGGTGTAGATTGCTTCGGGTAAATCCTCGCAATGACGAAGATTAGTAGTTACCTTTTAAAATAACACCTTGTTCAATTTTTTGTAATGCAGTAATGTAAGCTGCAATACGCATTGATGTTTTAAAGATTGCGGCATTATCCCAAACGTGAGCAAATGCAATTTCCATTTTCTCATCATGTTTTGTATTTACTTCATTCTCGGTCCAGTAGTAACCTGCTTTGTTTTGTACCCACTCAAAGTATGATACAGTTACACCACCACTGTTAGCTAAAATATCTGGAACAACAATAATTTTTTTGTTGTTTAATACTGAATCTGCTTCTGGCATGGTTGGCCCGTTTGCACCTTCAACAATTAATTTAGCTTGTATGTTATGTGCAATTTCTTCAGATATTACGTTTTGTAAAGCTGCTGGTACTAATACATCACATTTGCATGTTAAGATATCGTTTGAACCAATTACAGTTCCACCAGTAAAGCCTTTTAATACACGTCCATTTTTAGCGGCGTAATCTAAAGCGGCTGCAACATTAATTCCTTTTTCGTTATAAAAAGTTGCAGTATGATCGCCAATAGCAACAATTTTAATTCCTTTTTCAGATAATAAACGAGCCGCATGTGAACCTACATTACCAAAGCCTTGCACAGCAGCGGTAACTGTTGTTGGGTCTAAGCCCATTTTTTTTAAAGCAGCTAATGTATTTACCATTACGCCACGTCCTGTTGCAGCGTCACGTCCTAACGATCCACCAATAACAATTGGTTTCCCTGTAATAACGCCAGGACTATCTTCGCCAGTAACTTTATTAAATTCATCTAATATCCAAGCCATTTCTCTTCCGCTTGTTCCCATATCGGGAGCAGGAATATCTTTATTAACACCAAACACGTCTTTCATTGACGAAGCATAAGCACGAGTCATACGCTCTAATTCGCCAACGCTCATTGTACGTGGATCGCATTTTATGCCACCTTTAGCACCACCGTATGGTAAGTTAGCTACAGCACATTTAAAACTCATCCAAGCTGCTAATGCCATTACCTCATCTTGGTTAACATCCATAGCATAACGAATACCACCTTTTGATGGACCTAATACTGTAGAGTGAACAATACGGTAACCTTCAAATACTTGAATTTTACCATTATCCATCATTACTGGTAAGCTTACTTTAACTTGTTTAATAGGACTACGTAATATAGTGGCAACGTCTTCAGACATATTCATCAATTTAGCAGCTACATCTAAGCGGGCTAATACGGCTTCGAACATAGATTCGTGAGCTGTTGCATTTGCAGTTTGTGTTGACATAATGTTTGTTTTTAATGTTAAGTTTTAGTTGGGCTACAAAATTAGTAAAAAATATACATGTATTTAATTGATTTAGTCTAATTATAAGGAGTTTTGAACCTAAATTTGTTTAATAGTTTAGTGTATAAATGTGAGGTAAGCATATATAAACGGTGAAACAAATAAAAGACTATCAAATCGATCTAAAATACCACCATGTCCTGGCATCATACTTCCTGAATCTTTTACACCTGCTTGGCGTTTCATCATCGATTCTACAAGGTCGCCAATAGTGCCAAATACACATACTAGTATAGAAATAACAATCCAATGTTTTAAGGCCAATTCAGGAAACCAATGAGCTATCATAAAAGAACAGCCAATCGTTAATATAGCAGAACCAATAGAGCCTTCCCATGTTTTACCAGGAGAGATTCGTTCGTATAATTTATGCTTGCCAATAAAACTGCCTACTAAATAGGCACATACATCACTTGCCCAAATTAACATGATAATACCTAGTACATAGTGAGCATTATAAGGGGCAATGGTATCAAAATTACTCCCTTCGGGATGATTGAAGGTATATGTTTTATCGATACATGAAATGTTAACCAATATCATAAAAGGAATAACCGTATAAATCAAACCTGCTAGTGTATGAGTAATATTTAAAACTGTGTTTTTATCGGCATCAAATAAAGCTACAATAAACACACAAAATACAAATACAAAAATAAAGGGAATAATATTGCCGGTAGGGTAAAACATAGCTAAATTAGTATTAGCAACAATCGCATAACAAAACATACAGATACCTGCGATGTAGCCAATTAATTTATAAGGTTTTGCGCCTAGTTTTTCTGACAATTGATAAAATTCGTATAAACCCCAAATAGAAACTATGAAAAATAAGCCTGTAAACGAAGCATAATTAAAGCAAATACAGGTTAGTAATACCGCTACAAATACAGCAGCAGTAATAGTTCTTGTAGCAAATGTTTTGAGATTTAATGCCATAAAAAAATCCCTCTCGCATTGAGAGGGATAGGTTTAAAAATGAGGTTATTCAGATACTTTTAAAGCTTCATAACATCTAACATCGCCGGCTGTTCCTAAATATTCAGCGTCAATAGTAACTAAACCAATTTTTTTAATTTGTTCTTTATTTAAAGGTTTTGCAGGAGTCCAAGTGTCATCCACTAATTTTAAATCTACATCCTTACCTAATAAAACTTGATTTAATTGTTTTTGAGTTAAAAACACACAACCTTCTTCTTCCTCTTCTTCAGCAGCAATTAAAATAGTGCCAATTACTTTTAATTTTGGTACATCAGGTTTGTAAACAAATTCTAAACCGTCTTGTGTATTTTGTTCAATAAATTTTATTCCTAATAAGTGAATATCTGCCATAATAGAGTTTGTTTAATAAAGGCACAATTTTAACGATAAAATCCCTCTAATCAAACAAATTAGAGGGATTTATTTCAACGTTTTTGTGTAATAATGTTAATAAAATAACCTATTACTTAGATATTGTGATTTTTTTGATGGCGTGAACCTCTGAATTGTAAACCTTAACCACATAAATTCCGTTAGCTAAGTCACTTAAATTAACGATATTTTGAAAATCCAATTGCTTTACTGTTTTAACTAATTGTCCATTGGCATTGTAAATTTCACAGTTTAAGTTTTGAGGTGTAAACTGTGTGATATTAATATGCAAGATGTCACTTGTAGGGTTTGGATAAACAAATAGGTAGTCGCCAAAGTTGAGGTAAAGCTCTTTTACACCCACAGTGCTACAACCAACTGGCGATGTTTTAATTGCTATACGAGCAGGAGACGTATTTAAATACGAATACATACGTGCTTTTTGTCCTTTGGTAAATAGAGCCATACAACCATCTGCTGAGTAATCCATATAGTTTTCTACCATATCTGGTGGGTCAATCGCTCCCCAATAAGGCTCTTCGTTAGAACAAGAGTTAATTGCCATATTGCAATCCGATTGAGATTTAGCTGCCTGATTAGGCGTGTCATCTACAAAGTCAGTTGAATCACATTGCCCTGTTGATTGACTATCATCATCTGCCCAAATGTGTCGCATTCCAAAAAAGTGCCCTACTTCGTGAACCGTGGTACGACCTAAATTATTTGGTGCAGCAGCTGTTCCATAACCAAAATATTCACTTTGAATAACTACACCATCTAAGGCGGGAACTTCACCAGGGAAAGTAGCATATCCTAAAACAAAAGCAGTTCCAAAAAAGCTCATATCGCATACCCAAATGTTTAGGTATTTGTCATTTGGCCATGGATCATCTCCATTTGTTGCTGAGCTTTTTACTTTATCCATATTAAAAATTGGATCAAATGAGGCATTTGAAGGAGCCGATTTACGAATGATACCAGTAGTTGAATTACCCGAAGGATCGGTTGCCGCTAAACAAAATTGTATTTCTGTATCAGCACCTAATGTATCAAAAATTGCTCTTGTTCCTGTAAAATTTGGATTTAAGAGTCTAAAGCACTCATTTAGTATTTGAATTTGACGAACAACCTGAGTATCTGGTATGTTTTGAATTGCATTTTTATATACTATATGAACAACCACGGGAATTATAATAACCGAGTTTGTTTTTTGCGAAGCCTTAATTTTATTAATTGGATTTGCTAACCAATTTTTGGCAGCTACATCTGCATAAATGAAATTTGCTTTTGCCATTGGGTTTTGAGAATGAGTCTCGTAAACTGGCATGGTTGCACATTTGTTTATTTGCGCAATACTTATGCCTAATGTAAAAAAGCTTAAACCTATAGTAAGTAGTAGTTTATTCATGAATTTTATATATTTATGTAAATATATAAAATGAAATTAAAAATAGGAAAGGTTAACTGATATTAAGAATCAATGAGAAATAAAATTACTGTACTACTATTTCTGGAGAAGTAACTACATTACTTTTGTTGCCTGCTTCATCAAACAAATAAAAAACATATTTCACATTTTTCACTTTTTTAATATGTCTGAATTGTTGAAGCCTAACACTAATTTCCCCACTAATAGGCTTTCCTTTATAGGAGTCGGCTGGTGCTTTAATGATGTAGCCTAACCTAAGAGTGTCGTTAAATAGAGGGCGATAATAGCCTACATACTTATTTTGTAAAGTGTCTAAATAGTAATAAGTGTACCAAAATGTTCGAGTAGAATCATTTTCGCTCACACCAATATCACCATCACCATCCGTAAACGAAATCTTTAAATCGGCTGAATCTCCTTCATAAGGAATGAAATCTCTATAGTCAATAGTAGGAGAGGTAGGATAGGTTGTCTTTTTTACACAGGCATAAGTAATAAATGCCCCCGCTATGATAATTAATAAATATTTAAAAAAAGATACCATCATGAATAATTCAGCATAAATTTACGCAAAAATAAATTAATAAATTGTCATTCATAAAAGATATACAAAAAAGAGTTTTTGAATTAGATTCATCGAAAAACGAATCTGAATTTAATTTATTGTCTTTGGAAGTATTTTTTCATCAATTGGAGCATAATCAGATTTATCGTTCTTATGTTTTAAGCTTAAAGGTAAATATTAAAAACATAGAGCATTATAGCCAAATACCTTTTTTGCCTATTGATTTTTTTAAAACACAGCAGGTTATTTGCGATCAGATAAACGATCAGACGGTTTGTTTTTTGAGTAGTGGCACCACAGGGCAAATAACCTCTAAACATTATGTAAATGATATAGAGGTTTATGAAGAATCGTTTACTAAAGGATTCGAATTGTTTTATGGACAGCCATCGGACTATTGTATCTTAGCATTATTGCCTAATTATTTAGAGCGCACTGGTTCATCCTTAGTATATATGTTTGATAAATTGATACAGTCATCAAATCATCCCCAAAGTGGTTTTTATTTAAATAATTTTAATGAATTAAAAGCAACTATTAAGCTATTAAAGCAAGCTAAACAAAAAACCATCTTATTGGGAGTAACTTATGCTTTATTAGATTTAGCGGAAATGGACATTGAGTTAACAGATGATTTTATTGTTATGGAAACTGGAGGAATGAAGGGCAGAAGGAAAGAATTATTAAAAGAAGAATTACATCAAACATTGAAACAGGCATTTAAAATAAATTCGATTCATAGTGAGTATGGTATGACAGAGCTGTTATCACAGGCTTATTCAAAACAGAATGGCGTATTTGAATGTTCTCCTTGGATGAAGGTTTTAATAAGAGACATAAACGACCCATTTTTTTATGTAAAACAACAAAAGAGTGGGGGAGTAAATGTGATTGA
The DNA here is from genome assembly GCA_046594225.1 of Bacteroidia bacterium. Classification (GTDB taxonomy): domain Bacteria; phylum Bacteroidota; class Bacteroidia; order B-17B0; family Aurantibacillaceae; genus UBA4416. The sequence continues at coordinate 34,727 of JBKJPW010000026.1, read as the reverse complement.
TTTAGCGAACATAAATTCATGCTCTTTTATAGAAACAAAAGATTTAGGTAAATTAAATCAAGATTCTCATTTTGAGATACTTGGAAGATTTGATAATAGCGATATAAGAGGTTGTAATTTAATGATACAATAATGGCAAAAACTCAGTCCGATTTTTTTGATCAGGTATTTCAAGTAGTCCGTTTAATACCAAAAGGTAGAGTAACAAGTTATGGGGCTATTGCTAATTACTTGGGAGCAAAATCTTCATCAAGAGTGGTGGGGTATGCCATGAATGCCTCACATTCTCAAAAAGAATATGTTCCTGCTCATCGCGTATTAAACAGAAATGGGCAACTAACAGGTAAGCATCATTTTAGTACACCATACCTTATGCAAGAGTTATTAGAAAAAGAAAAGGTAAAAGTTGAAAACGACACAGTGATTAATCTTAAAAAATATTACTGGGATCCAACTGTTGAATTAGCGTTGTAATTCTTTTCGTTTTACAAGTTATTAATATTACATAAACAACCGCAAAAAATAATATATTTACCGTCCGTCTTATGCAGCAGAAGAAGTTTGTTAAAAATATTGCTTTTTTAATTGTCCTTAATTTACTAATTAAGCCCTTTTGGCCTTTAGGAATTGAACCAGCTGTTCAAAATGCAGTTGGTAATGCTTCTTATGGCGAATACGCAATCTTATTTAACTTTTCTTTCCTGTTAAACATCATTCTTGATTTTGGAGTTACCCAATTCAATAATAAAAATATCGCTCAAAACAATCACTTACTAACTAAGCATTTTAGTAGTTTATTTTCATTGAAATTAGCATTGGGATTGGTGTATTTTATGGTTACTATTTTACTTGGATTCATCATTGGTTATGATTTTAGATACATGAAGCTCTTGAGTATTTTGGCAGTTAACCAGTTTTTAATTAGCATGATTTTGTATCTCCGTTCAAGTTTATTGGGTTTACACTTATTTAAAACCGACAGCTTTGTATCGGTTGCCGATAGAGTAATCATGATTTTTTTATGCTTGGGTTTATTGTTGAGGTGGTTTGGAATTGAGATTGACATTATGACCTTTGTTTATACTCAAACCATAGGTTATTTATTAACTGCTATTATTGCTTTTGTAACAGTGTACTATAAAACAGATCATTTTACTTTAAAGTGGAACTGGCCATTTAGCTTAATGATTTTAAAACAGAGCTTCCCTTTTGCTATTTTAGTGTTATTAATGACTTTTTATAATCGCTTGGATAGCGTAATGCTTGGCTATTTATTGCCAGCTGGTGTTGGTGCCGAACAAGCAGGTATTTATGCAAAAGCCTTTAGGTTGTTAGAGGCGGGTAATATGATTGCTTATTTATTCTCTGTGCAATTAATCCCAGTATTTAGTAGGATGTTAAAACACAAAGAAAATGTTGAGCAATTAGTTAAACTATCTTTTATTTTATTAGTTACTCCAGCATTAGTTGTTTCGGTCGGATGTTTTTTTTATTCTAATGAATTGTCGGGAATCATAAATCACGGAGTTATGGATTCAGCAAAAGAGTTTAGCGTTTTAATGTTATGCTTTACTGCTGTTTCTACCACTTATATCTTTGGAACATTGCTAACGGCTAATGGTAATTTAAAACAGTTAAATACCATGGCTATCATTGGAATTTGTATTAATTTGATTTTAAATTTTATATTAATCCCTCATTATCAAGCATACGGAAGTGCAATTTCAAGTCTAATTACACAGTTTTTTACCGCAGGCATTCAAATTTATTTTGCCTATAAAATATTTAAGTTTAAAGTAAATGTAAGATTGATATTATCTGTTATTGTGTTTATAGCTGGTATAATTATCTTTAATATTTTGTCAAGATCGTTTACTGCAAATTGGATGATTAATTTCTCCATTATGGTTATTTTTTGTGGTATTTGGGCCTTTGTTTCTGGTTTAATCAATATAAAATCAATCTTTAGATTTGTAAAATATAAATAAAGTCGATAGCGCGCTTTATTTTTAACCACACAATTTCAAATACTTACCTAGATTACACAAAAAAAAGCTTTTTTTTATATGAAAATAGTATATTTGGCGGATGAATCATTCAGATTTAAATAACGAATCTATAAAGCTTTTAGCTAAGATATATACTTGGAGGAAGAAGTTGATTATTGTTTCACTAATTGCTCTAGTCCTTTCAACAATTGTTGCTTTTCTATTTTCTCCAGAGTATAAAGCAACGGCTATTGTTTTCCCGTCTCGTACATTCTCAGTATCTAAATTATTAATTGAGCAAAATCAAGGTGCTCAAGAAGATTACATGGATCTAGGAGATGAGGATGATGCTGAAAAACTATTACAGATATTAAATTCAACAGAAATCAGAATTCGTATTGCAGATCAGTATGATTTATGGGCAAATTGGAATATTAAAAAAGGAACAGTTAATTCTCAACATTACTTGAAAATGAAATGGGAGGACATGGTAAGTTTTAAACGTACCAATTTCGTTTCTATTAAAGTTGAGGTTTATGATTATGTTGCTGAGCGTTCTGCAAAAATTGCCAATTCAATTGTTGCATACGCCGATACTGTAAAGTTTAATATGACTAGAACCGTTGCAAAAGAGGCTTTAGAAATAACAAAGGATGAATATTATGCAACCATACACCGAATTAACGAATTAGAAGATAGTCTTCAAATTATTAAGGAATTAGGAGTTATTGATTATGCTGCCGAAATTAAAGCTTATTCAAAGAGCATGGCCAAAGCCGTGGAAAGCGGAAACCAAACAGGACAAAAAAATCTGCAAGTAAAATTAGACTTACTTAAAAAATATGGTAACTCATACGATTACGTTTACTCAAATCTAAAAAAATACAGATTAAAATATCCTATTATTAAAAATAAATATGATGAAGCCATTGTAAATTACAATAATTGTATGCCATCTAAATTTATTGTTGATAAGGCTATTCCGGATGAGCAAAAAGCTAAGCCATTTAGAGCATTAATCATTTTAATATCTACAGTTTCTACTTTTATATTAGCTCTCATGTTTCTTCTGTTTACAGAGAAATTTGCTGAGTTAAAAAAAAAAATAAACCTGCATTTAAATTCACAAAACCCCGAATAATGGAAAATTTTAAAACAGAAGATATTTTAAAAGGGTTATTGCCTCACTGGAAAAGGTTAGCAATAGTTGGTGTTATTGCTATTATTGTTGGTTTTTTTGTTTCATCACCCATGGTTATTAAACCATTATATAAGTCGTATGCCGTTGTTTATCCGGTAAACTTAAGTCCAAGTTCAGAAGAAAGTACCACAGAGCAATTATTGCAATGGTTTAATAGTGAAGAGGTAAAAAAAGAGGTTTGCAACAAATTTGATTTATTTAAACACTATGATATTGATACGTTAGATCCAAGACATCAAACTTGGTTTAATTTAAAGTATAAAGAGTTAGTTTCAATTAATGCTACTTTATATGAATCTATTGAAATTTCTGTAAAAGATCAGGATCCTTATATGTCTAAAAAAATAGTTCAAGGAATTATTGATGCGGCCAACTCATTAATTTTAGAAGTTAAAAAGGAAAGATTAAACGAGTACATGATTAATAATAGAAATGAGTTAAAAATTTCAGCTAATAAAATTGACTCTTTAAAGTTTATGATTAATTCAATTCGTAAAGAGTATAACATTGTTGACGTTCAATATCAATCTAAATACATCTCTAAAGAATTAGTAAAAAGTCCTAACTTATCTGAAACTAATGGTAAAACTGCCGAAGGTTTAAAAGTTCAAAGAACAGAGTTAGAGAGATTAAATAATGTAATCGTTAGTCAAGTTGTTACTTATAATGAGTTTAGAGAAAATATTGATAAATACCATTTAGATTTTGCTAATAAAATCAGTTTCACCAATGTTGTTTCTAAACCAACATTACCAGATAGTAAATGTTACCCAATTCGTTCATTAATAGTAGTTATTATAACTATATCATCATTATTAATAGCTTGTTTAGTTATTATATTCTCAAATCTTAAGAAGCAGAAGATTGATTAAGCTAAAAAATACTTATGTATTTTATTTTGTAATCATTAGCTATATTTTAATTAATGCTTATGTATTGCTATTTGCAAAAGATATGTTTTATCTTTTCAATTTGCTTCCATTTGCAATACTCATTGTTTTATTAGCCATTTTTGATATTGAAAAAATCATGTATGTCATGGTTTTTTCTACACCTTTAGCCATTACATTAAAGGAATTAGGATTTACAGGTTCTTTAAATTTAAGTTTGCCAGCTGAACCTTTAATGATAGGTATTACACTAATCTATTTTTTGAATGAGTTAAGCAATGGTGTAACCGATAAACGCATTCTAAAACATCCAATCACCATTATTATTTTTATTCAATTGGCTTGGATTTTAATAACAACTGTAACCAGCGAATTACCAATTATTTCTATCAAATTTATTTTAGCTCGGTTGTGGTTTTTAACTTCTTGTTATTTTATTTGTACTCAATTATTTAAACGAAAAAGAGCCATTATTAATCACTTATTATTTTATTCTATTGCTTTAGCCATTGTTGCTATTGTAACAACTTATAAGCATGCAGCGTATTCCTTTGACGAAAAAATTGCCGATTGGATTGTATCGCCTTTTTATAATGATCATACTGCTTATGGTGCAGCCTTGGCCATGTACATTCCTGTAATGGTTGGTATGTTGTTCATGAAAAATATTTCAAAGCCTATTAAGTTATTCTGTTTGGCATTGCTTACCATTTTTGTGATTTCAATTATTGTGTCATTTGCTAGAGCAGGATGGCTAAGCTTAACAGTTTCTGTGGCTGTATTAATAACTCTTTTATTAAAAATTAAATTCCGTACAATCCTGTTTACGATCATTGCTTCGGTAGTATTGTTTTTGTCTTTTCAAACTGAAATTTTAATGATTTTAGGACGTAACAATACTGACTCGGATGGTGATTTTACAGCAAATATTGAATCGATGTCTAATATTACAACAGATGCATCTAACTTAGAACGTTTAAATAGATGGAGTTGTGCCTTACAAATGTTTGAAGAAAAACCTGTTTTAGGCTTTGGGCCAGGAACCTATCAGTTCTTATATGCTCCATATCAAAAAAGCAGCTTAAAAACAGTTATTTCCACTAATTTTGGCGACAAAGGGAATGCTCATAGCGAGTATTTAGGGCCATTATGTGAACAAGGTTTACTAGGAGCCATCATTGTTATTATACTTGTGCTTGCTGTTATGTTTTTAGGATATAGATTAGTGTATGCTGTAAAAGATAAATCCATTAAAATTTTAACTATTACCTTATTGATGGGAATGAGTACCTACTTCGTTCATGGATTCTTAAATAACTTCTTAGATACCGATAAGGCTTCTGTTCCTTTTTGGGGATTTTTAGCTATGTTGGTATGTATAGATGTATATTTTAAAGATGATGAAACAACAAAGGATAAATTGATATAATTAAATACTTTAATCAATAAAAAATCCCCACAACAATTGTTTTGGGGATTTTTTTATAAGTATAACTATTATTAATTTTTAAACATTTGCAATAATATTCCTAGTTTAGCTTTTAATTCAGTTCTTGGGATAATCTTATCTAAGAAACCATGCTCTAAAACAAATTCTGCTGTTTGAAATCCTTTAGGTAAATCTTTACCAATGGTTTCTTTTACAACACGCGGACCAGCAAATCCAATTAAGGCTCCTGGTTCAGAAATATTTAAATCACCTAACATGGCATAACTTGCGGTTACACCACCTGTTGTAGGATCTGTACACAATGAAATATAAGGAATACCAGCTTTATCCATTAACGATAATTTTGCTGAGGTTTTAGCCATTTGCATTAAAGAAAAGGCTGCTTCCATCATACGCGCTCCACCAGATTTTGAAATGATCAATAAAGGAGTTTTTGTTTTTAAACAAAAATCAATCGAACGAGATATTTTTTCTCCAACTACGCTTCCCATCGAGCCGCCAATAAAGCCAAAGTCCATACAACAAATCACTAAGTCGTTGCCATTTACTTTACCATATCCGCTTCTTAAAGCATCGTTTAATCCTGATTTTTTAATTGTATCAACTAATCTGTCAGCATATTTTTTAGTGTCTGTAAACTCTAGAGGATCGCCACTCACTAAATTTTCATGTAACTCAGTAAATTGATTTTCATCAAAAATAATTTCAAAATACTCAGCACTATTAATTCGTTCGTGATACCCACAATCTAAACAAACATGCTGATGTGCTTTATGTTCTTGTGCCGTATGTATCTTTTTACACGACGGACACTTATACCAAAGTCCTTCGGGAGTCTCTCTCTTCTCGGTAGTAGTAGTGGTAATACCTTCTTTTAATCTTTTAAACCAACCCATTTCTTTTATTTATGAAGTTTGATTTTAGATTTAAGAAGTTAGGTTAAATCTAAAATCTTAAATCAAAAATCTTAAATTTTATGCTACTGTAATTGTTTTGTCTAAGTAAACGTCTTGAATAGTGTTTAATAATTCAACACCTTCTTTCATCGGTTTTTGAAACGCTTTACGACCTGAAATTAATCCTTGACCGCCACCACGTTTATTAATAACAGCTGTAGTAACTGCTTCAGATAAATCAGAAGCTCCTTTACTTTCTCCACCGCTATTAATTAAACCAACTTTACCCATGTAGCAATTAGCTACTTGGTAACGGCATAAATCAATTGGATGATCTGTTGTTAATTCTGAATAAACTTTAGCATGTGTTTTACCATAGTTTAATGCAGTGTAACCACCGTTTTTATCCGACATTTTTTGTTTGATAATATCTGCTTGAATAGTAACACCTAAATGATTTGCTTGCGATGATAAATCGGCAGCAGTGTGGTAATCAACGCCATCTTTTTTGAAAGCATTATTACGAGTATAGCACCATAAAATAGTTGCCAATCCTAATTGATGAGCACGTTCAAAAGCTTGCGCTACTTCAATAATTTGACGTCCAGATTCAGGAGAGCCAAAATAAATAGTTGCTCCAACAGCTACAGCTCCCATATTATAAGCATCTTCAACCGTACCGAACATAATTTGATCAAACTTATTTGGATAAGAAATAAATTCGTTATGATTGATCTTAACAATGAAAGGGATCTTGTGAGCGTACTTACGAGCTACAGAGCCCAATACACCATAAGTAGAAGCAACGGCATTACAACCACCTTCAATAGCTAGTTTTACAATATTCTCGCTGTCAAAATAAATAGGGTTAGGCGCAAAGGATGCCCCAGCGCTATGTTCAATACCTTGATCTACAGGCAAAATACTCATGTATCCAGTATTTGCCAATCTACCATTCCCATATAGTTGAGCAAGGCTTCTTAATACTTGAGGATTTCTGTTACTGTATACAAACGTTTGGTCAATAAAGTTAGCGTTTGGATTTACAATTTGGTCTTTAGAGATTGTTTTACAAGTATGATTTAATAAACTATCAGCTTGCGTTCCTAATAAATCGGTAATTTTTGACATAAAATAATTTCTTTTTTTAGAGACCACAAATTTAATTAAATATTGCTTAAAATCCATAAAAAAACCCCGAAATTTCGGGGTTTTATAAACATCGTAGTATTGAAATTACTCAGCTACTTGTACCATTTTGAATGGTATATTGATAATTGCTTGGTAATCTTCACCAGCTTCTAACATATCTTCATCATCTTCTTCATAATGCCAGTTAATAGTAACAGCACTTCCACCTTTATGAATAGCTTCTAATTTTTTAAATACATCTAAAATACATTTAGAAGAACTTGTGTTGAAATATTCTAATTGAATGTTTACAGTAGTTGCAGGTTTTGAAGCTGAAGAATATTTATCCAAAGCATCAACTAATGGTTTGTAAAATTCAATTGAATTTTCAGGGATTGAACGTCCTTTAATTTCTAATAAACCGCCTTGAATATCAAATGATATAGTTGGTGTTTTTGGCGTGCCTTCGATAGCGTATTTTTCCATAGTGATCTGTTTTTATATTAATTGTGGTTGTGTTACTTTTATTATTAGTGTAAAGAAAGAAACTTTATTGTCAATTTCCAAAAAATCGTAGTCTAATTTTTCACCAGTTTTCCTCGCAATGTCAATCATCCCTAATCCGCCTCCGCCTTTCAGGGACATTTCACCATTATTTAAAACTGATTTATAGTAATCTTTTAGTTGATCTTTATTTAATGCGTTCACTTCATCTAAACGGGTTTTTAAGCCATGGATATTTTCGTTTAAAATATAATTTCCAGTAATAATATTATAGTTACCATTGTTTTTAGCAATCATAAAAATGGCACTTCTGTTTTTATCACCATTAAAATCTGTCGCATCATCCATATGATGATATAAATTCTGTAAACATTCAACCAAAACGTTATAAACTTTTTTCTTAGTTTTTGGTTCCTCTTGCATATTATCCATCTTATTCTCCATAATTTGAAGAATAGAAGTCAACAATTCAGAGGTAATATCTCCTTTAAAAGACAAGAGAATGTTATTCTTGTCCATTTTGTCGTATATGTTGAATGCATCAATCATAAGAGATGATTGTAAATCTATTATTTTAGTTTAAATGAAACAGTTTGACCATTAACGGTATAGGTAGCATCATCGTCACATGTTCCGCTACCAAAATCTACTGTTCTTGTTTTAAAGCCCTCTGGAGTTAAATCTAAACTTCCAGATGTAATGAATTTACAGCTTGATTTTTTAATTAATGCATTAGTAATAGATGATGAGAATGAACGACCCTCTCTGTTTTTACCAGAAGAACTTCCTGTAATAGATACTATATCGTCTGCTTCAATATTAGGAGTATTTTGACCACCAATTTGCGTTAATGTTTTTGTTCCGGCATAATCAATGTTCCATGAACCATCAGTACAATGTCCATTAATAACTTCGCAAGAAATAGTTAATGCATTTGGTCTTGATATTTTTATTTGACCAGAGTAAGTAATATTATTTACTTTATAGTTTACCAAATCAATAGTTACTTGATTATTTAAAACAGACCATCTTTTAGCAGTTGTAATATTTAAAGAACCTGTTTTGAAAGTCCCATCATTTGCAACAAAACCAGTAGAATAAGTTAATTGGAAAGTAACAGGTCCATTTTGATAAAATCCATTGGCGTCAACTACTGTATCTGAAGCAATATTAGGAGTGTTAGTGCCACTAATTGCGCCTAATATTGTCCAAGTTTCTAAACCATTCGTTCTTTTAATACCAGCTTCATTAATTCCTTTTTCACTAACAACTGGTTGGATAGCCATAAATTGTTGTTCGCAAATAGCATTATCTACAACAGATTGTGATTCATTATCAACTTCCGTCTTCTTCTTACAAGAGTTCAGAGTAATAATCGATGAAACGATTAATAGAGATGCTATAATAATGTTACTTTTTTTCATTTTTGTTTATTTTTTCGACTAACACCGCAAACAAGATGCCAAATTAAGAATCAAATATAAAAAAATATTTTATCTAAAAAACACTTTTTCGATTTTTTTTTAAACTTTTATTCCGATGACCAAAACATCATCTATTTGCTCAAAATCCCCCATCCACTCGTTAAATTGATTTTCAAGCTCTTTTTGTTGTTCAGAAATACTATATTGATGAATAGATATTAAGTTATCATGAAACTGTCTTACCATGAATTTTTTGCCTTTTGGCCCACCAAACTGGTCAGCATAACCGTCGGTAGACATATACACGCAATCATTTTTATTTAATTGTCGTTTATGTGTCGTAAATATTCTTTCCGAATCTAATTGAGCACCACCCACTGGATATTTGTTGCCTTCTATTTTATCTATTTCTCCTTCATCACTTATAATAACTAAACCTCTAAAGGCTCCAGCCCACAGGCATTCTCTGGTTTCCGTATTTAAAGCCATCAACGCCACGTCCATTCCATCGTTGGTATCAACATCATTATGCCCTTGTTTTAATGCAGCTTGAACGCCTTTATGTAACTCTTCTAGTATCTTTCCAGGGTCATAAAAGCCTTTTTCGGAAACAATTTGATTTAATAAATTATGCCCAATCATACTCATAAATGCACCTGGCACGCCATGTCCCGTACAATCTACTACAGCTATAATTTTATAATCAGCTTTTTCGCCAAACCAATAAAAATCGCCACTTACAATATCTTTTGGTTTATATAAAATAAAGGCATTCTTTAATTTAGAGAAAATTAAATCCTTAGATGGTAAAATAGCTTCCTGAATACGTTTTGCATATTCAATACTACTTGTTATATCTCTATTTTTTTCAGCTAATTCTTTCGTTCTTTCTGATACTTTATTTTCAAGAATTTTATTTTCTTTTTTTATGGAGTTTGTTCGGTAACTGATAAAACCAAATATTAAGGCGGTAGATAGAATAGCAGCCAGAATATAAAACCAAGTGGTTCGCCACCATGGTGGAATAACCTTTATTTTTATTTCTCTGGGAGTTTCATTCCAAACACCATCGCAATTAGTTGCTTTTACTTTAAAGGTGTAATCACCTCCTGGCAATTCTGTATAAGATACATATCTTACGGAAGTAGGAGAGGACCAATCTTTATCATAACCTTCGAGATAATACATAAATTTCGTTTTCTCAATAGATACATAATCTAATGCTACTAACTCAAATGTAAAGTAGTTTTCTTTATAAGTCAGTTCTAAATTATGATTGTAGATAATACTAGAATCTGTATTAATATCTTTTCCTTGTCGTGAGTAAGAATAAATATAAGAGTTTGGTGTGATCTTACTTTCTTTTATTAATAATGGGTCAAAGAAATTTAAACCATTAATCCCACCTACCAAAATTTTCCCGTCTTTACAAAGGAAAGAAGCTCCTTGATTAAATTCTCTGGCTTGTAAACCATCATTGGTATTGTAGTTTTTGAAAGCAGAGCCACTTTCATTTTTAGTGTTAGGATTAAATTTAGTTAAACCAAAATTACTAGGTAACCATAAATTATTATCCTTATCAGGAATGACATCATAGATATAACTATTTGGTAAACCATCTTTTTCGGTATATACCGTAAAGTTTTTCTTTTTTAAATCGAATTTATTTAATCCATTACTAGTGGCAATCCAAAATAAACCATCCTTGCCTTTGTATATATTATTAATACTATTTGAGCTAATGGAATTTCTATTATCAATGTGTTTAAATACAGTTACAAAAGGTTTTTCGGCACCATTAATAAAATTTAAAATACATAATCCACCGCCATCAGTTCCAACAATTAAGGTGTTGTCTTCTTTGTTTTCGTATACAAAATAAATATTGTTCGACGACAAGCCTTGCATTGTAGTATAACGACTAATAGATAATGTATTTGGATTAATAGAGTATAAACCATCTTTATAGGTGGCAACCCAAACAATGCCTGATTTATCTTGAATCATTTTCATGACGGTGCCACCAAAATTTTTATCTGCTAAAATTTTAGTTTCTTTTTTTGTGATGGGATTGTAAATAATAATGCCTTGCCCATAGCTTCCTATCCATATATTTCCTTGATTATCTTCCAATAAACTTAGTACTGTATTGATTTCATATTTTTTCAAAAGAGCATTGTAATTAGAAACAACATTGGTTTGTGGATTCAAATTATATAATCCATCTTCTGTGCCAATTAAAATGTTTTTATTGTTTAATTGGTAAATTGAATAAATAAAATCATTTTCTAAGCCGTTACTTTTATTATAGAGTGGAAATTTATTGAGAGAATTAAAATAAATATTTAAGCCATTTTCTTCGGTTCCTACCCATAAGTTACTTTGCTTATCTTTGAAAATACAAGATATTTTATCACTTGATAGAGAATTAATGGAGGTTTCGCTCTTTTTTTCAATATTGTATGAGAAGTTGGTGAGGTTTAATTTCACCAATCCTCCCCATGTTCCAAACATAAGTTGTGTTGAATCTTGAGTTTGAGAAAAACATTTTACTCGATTATTGTATCTATTTGTTTCATCAAAGTTAAACACATTGTTAAACGCTCTCTTATTAATATCAAAAAACAATAAACCACCATCTGAACCACATATTAAATTCCCCTTTTTTTGAGTCATGTTATATATGGTTTTTCTTCTCGAACCAATAGTATTATTTACATTATCCGTTTCTAAAAAACGATTCGGTAACTCGTAATTAATTAGTTTATTATTTTTAGTATCATACTCAAAGATGTAATTCGCACTTGAGCCAATCCAAATATTGCCATAAGAATCTTTAAAAAATTTAGTGAATGCTATTTCTTGATTATTGTATACAATGTGTTTAAACGTTTTATTAACTTTATCAAATAGATTAAGACCATTAATAGTAGAAATCAGCAATTCATTTTCATTAATTTCAATAATATCTTTTACAACATTGTTTGATAAAGAATTAACATTTAAACCAGCTCTATAATTGGTAAACGTTTCAGAATATTTATTGAATACGGATAATCCACCTCCATTAGTTCCAAAATAAAGAGTTCCTTTTGTATCTTCTAAAATGCATTTTACATCATTTGATGATATACTTTTAGGATTAAATGGGTCATTTTTAAAAGACTTAAAGTGATAACCATCATATCGGTTTAATCCATCTTGAGTTCCAATCCAAATAAAATCCTGTGAATCTTGATAAATAGTATTTACTGTAACAGCCGATAAACCCTCATCAATACTTAAGCGTTTAAATTTAATATTTTGAGAATAGCCAAAAGAAAACGCTAATAGATATATTAGCGAACACCAGAACAATTTTATATTTGAATTGTTTTTAAGAAACATTATAAGTGTATAAATTTAATAAAAATGTGTAAACGAGAGTTATTTTTTATAATCTTGTAAAAACTTTATTAAGAGTGGATTTAAAAAGCAGAAAAGACATTGTGTTTTTGGTACTTGCAGGTTTTTTTATAACCAATGCTATTGTTGCTGAATTAATAGGGGGTAAATTGGTTCAGTTTTTTGGATTATTTACTCAAAGCATCGGTATTATTTTATGGCCTGTTATATTTTTATTAACAGATTTAATTAATGAATACTATGGAAAAGACGGTGTGAGAAAATTAACCTACATTACTGTTGGATTAATTTCGTTTACGTTTATTATTTTGTCGGTTGCTTTAAATATTCCAGCAACCTCTTTTTCTCCTGTGCCTGATAGTGTTTTTAGTACTGTGTTTGGACAATCACAATGGATTATAGTGGGAAGTATTATTGCATTTTTATTATCGCAACTAGTTGATGTGTATGTGTTTTGGTCGTTTAAAAAACTAACGGGTGATAAGCATATTTGGCTAAGAGCCACAGGTAGTACTATGGTAAGCCAATTAATAGATACCTTTGTTGTTCAGTTTATTGCTTTTGTTTTGCCTGGTAAATGGCCTTTCTCAGAATTTCTGGTGAATGCCAGTTGGGGCTACGCGTTTAAATTATTAGTAGCTTTAGCTTTAATACCAATGATTTATTTAGGACATTATGTGATTGGTAAATACTTGAAAAAGCATACGACAGTTACTATTTAGTTATTCTATCAGTTCATATTTTGTAGCTGCAATAATTTTGGTGGTTGAATTAAAATGCCACCATTCGGTAGTAATGGTTAAAAATCCAGCTTTTATCATCACATTTCTCAATAATAATCTATTAGCTAAAGCTTGTTTAGATAATGTTCCATCTAAAATAAATTGCTTTTCTTTTTTTGGCTCGCTAAGTTCTCCAAAAAAATCAAACGGAGTGCCCATATCTAGCAATACATCATTGTCGCCAATAATACCAATATCCACAGCTGCTCCATAATTGTGCAAGGATATATCATTGGGATGAGCCAGGTAATTTATTTTTTCTTTGGTTGGCATATTTAATTCGTCCCACATTTGTTTTTGTATATGTAAAGGCCTCACAGCATCAAATATAATGAGGTGATAATTTGGATATTGAATGTTTAGAAAATATTGAGCATTACATAATTTAATAGCCACTTCACAAGGCAAATAGCAATCAGTTAATCCTTTATATAATGCTTTATTTAAAAAGTTGTGAGCTGTAGAGTAGTGGAGTACAACTCTAATATTAGAATCCAGTGAACTAATATTTACTAGTTTTTTCTCAATAAAAAGATGCTCTAAAGCACTGGTATCGTATACTTTTATATGCTCTTTAGTTAACTGTAACGCTGGTTCTTGTTTTACGGTGTAATTACCTTGCTGGGTATTGGTTGAACAACCCCACAAAAACAAAAATAAAACAATAATAAGATGCTTCATTACTTTACAGGATACACAACATAATTGCGAGGCGTTTCGTATAAGGTGATTTCTAAATCAAAATTCATGTCAATTTTTACTCTCAATAATTCGTAAATAACTCGAGCAATATTTTCGGCAGTAGGATTTAAGGTTTTAAATTCAACGGTATCTAAATTTAAATTTTTGTGATCAAAACGCTCAATAATTTCGTCTTTAATAATTTCTTTCAATAGTTTTAAATCAAACACATATCCAGTTTCTTCATTTACTTCACCAACCAGTTTCACAATTAAATCGTAATTGTGACCATGGAAATTTGGATTATTGCATAAACCAAAAACCTCTGCATTTTTTTGCGCATCAAACAAAGGGTTATTTAATCGGTGAGCCGAATTAAAATTGGCTTTTCTAAATACGGCAGTTCTCATAAAATTTATTAGTTGTTGGAGATAAGTTGTAAGATATAAAGATAGTCTGTTTTCAAATAACCAACAACTAATAATATTGTTCTATTTTATTTATTGTTTACAATAGGTTTCAATTAACTTAATTGCCATTTCATCTCCCAAACTATCTGCTTTATTTAAATCATCGCAGGCTCCATGCTTGTCTTTACTGGCAAATTTAACAGCTGCACGGTTTACAAAAGCAGCCGCATAATCATATTTTAACTTAATAGAATAATCAAAATCTTTTAAGGCTTCTACAAACTGACGGCTTTCTCCTTTTGCTACACCCCTGTAATTATAGCTTACTGGATTTTTAGCGTTTAATTTAATGGCAGCATCAAAATCAACTATGGCACCTGTATTATCAGCCGTTTCAATTTTACATGCGCCACGAGATACAAGGGCTCCTTCTTCATCAGGAAAAGATTCTAAATATACATTCCAATCACTAATGGCATTTTTATAGTCTCTTGCTTCAAAGCGAGCTTTGGCTCTTGTTTTATAGGCATTATAATTTGGATTTTCAACAGGCATAATTTTGATAGCTTCCGATAATTCCTTAATACAATAAGCGTACTCTTTTAAAGCAAAACGTATTTCGCCTCTCAAATACAATACATCTAAATATTTTGGCTTTAAATCTATGGCTCTTAAACAAGCATCTAGCGCAGGCTTGAAGGCTTTGCCGTCGAACATTAACTTAGCTTGGTAATAAAAAAGTTCAGCATCATCTACATTTAATTGAATAGCTGAATCAAGAGTCGCTTTGGCTTCTTTATATCTTTTTGTTTCATAATATAAAATAACCATTGTTTTTTGACTCTCGAAGTTATCAGGTGTTATTTTTTGAGCAGCCTGTAAATCTTTTTCGGCACCCTTATAATCTTCTAATTTTAATTTTGCCATAGCCATTTTATTAAAAGCTTCGGTATAATCAGGGTTTAGTTTAATGGCTTTTTTTAATAATGCAATAGCATCTTTGTATTTAGCTGAGTCAACTAACTTGCAGGCTTCTTTGTAGATGCTAACTTCGGCGTTTTTTGAAGTGTCTTTTTGAGACAAACAGAAGCTAGAATAAAAAAAAACAAATATTGTAAGTATTAAAGGTTTGATACCGTTCATCAAAAAATATTTTGTTTTTTGTTTTGGATGACTAAATTTACGTAAACAATTTAATATTAAAAATTATGCCATTTATTATTTTTATTCTAGTCTTCGGATTATTGATGATTTTTTTAAGCTTTGTGACTGTTCAACAAGGAACGGTTGCTGTTATTACTGTATTTGGAAAGTATAGAAGAATACTAACACCAGGCTTAAGTATGAAGATTCCTTTTATTGAAAAAGTATATCGTAAAATTTCAATTCAAAACCGTAGTGCCGAATTGGGCTTTCAGGCGGTTACCATTGATCAAGCAAATGTAAATTTTACAGCCATGTTATTATATGCAGTGGTTAACCAACAAGAAGAGTCTATCAAAAATGTAGCTTTTAAGTTTGTTGATGATAAAAACTTAATGCAAGCATTAGTGCGTTCTATCGAAGGTTCGGTAAGAGCTTTTGTGGCAACTAAAAAACAATCAGAAGTATTATCTTTAAGAAGAGATATTGTTGAAGCGGTAAAAGAACAATTAGATGTGATGTTGGAAGAGTGGGGTTATCACTTAATAGATTTACAGTTAAATGATATTACTTTTGATGAAGAAGTAATGCGTTCGATGGCAAAAGTGGTTGCTAGTAATAATTTAAAAGCGGCAGCCGAAAACGAAGGACAAGCTTTATTAATTACTCGTACAAAAGCAGCAGAAGCAGAAGGGAACTTCATTAAAATTTCTGCTCAAGCCGAAAAAGACGCCTCTCAATTAAAAGGAGAAGGTATTGCCTTATTCCGCCAAGAAGTAGCTAAAGGTATGGCTGGTGCTGCTAAAGAAATGGAAGGAGCAAAATTAGATTCGTCGTTAATTTTATTTAGTATGTGGACGGAAGCCGTTAAAAACTTTGCACAAGAAGGAAAAGGAAATGTTATTTTCTTAGATGGAAGCGTTGAAGGAATGGATAAAACTATGAAACAGATGATGGCTTTGAATCAAATGGATATTAATCCAAAAAAATAACAGATTTGCCGATTATATTTGAAAAATATTGATTTTTAAAATTCAATTTACTAACTTTAAATATCTAAATTAAATACATACACAATTACGAATTTAATAAAATGCTCATGAAAAAAAATTTATTCACAGTATTAGGAGTTGCCTTATTAGGCTTTAGCTCGGTTGCTCAACAATTGAGAGACCCAAATTTAATTCCTTGCGCAACATATGATGCTATGGAAGAAGCTTTTAAATCTGACCCTAACTTGAAAGCAAAATACAATTTAATTAGCTCTCAATTAGAATTAGATTATACTGCTGAATTAAATAGAATAAAAAATTCTGCTAAAGTTGCAGTACCCATATATACAATTCCGGTTGTATTTCATATTATGGGACCTCAGGTAGTTTCGGATCAAACTTTTGAAAATTTGATTTCATATATAAATAATGATTATGCTAAAATGGGATCAGATGTTGGTACTATTAGTCCCGCATTTTCATCATTGTATGTTGATTCTGAAATTAGATTTGCTTTAGCTAAAAGAGACCCAACAGGAAAATGTACAAATGGTATTATTCGTCATGATGGTGATAACCAAACTTGGAGTCAAACATCACCAGCATATAACTATTCAGGAACAGGCACTAATCGTTGGCCGGTTAACCAATACTTAAATGTATATATTGTTGACTGTATTTCTGGACCATCTAATCCTTGTCCTCCAACCGGCTCTTATATTGGAGGATATACATATTTACCTGGTAGTGCACCTAGCACATCAGCAGATGCTATAGTAATGTTGAGGAATCAGTTAGCTACAACTAATCCTACAGATTCAAGAACATTAAGTCATGAAATTGGACACTGGCTAAACTTATCCCATGTTTGGGGAGGAACCAATCAACCTGGAGTAAGTTGCGGTAATGATGGCGTTAGCGATACACCACTTACAGAAGGTCATTTCAGTACTTGTCCATCTAGTGTTGGAGGTAATGCATGTGATGTTTCTGGAAATGATAATATTGAAAATATAATGGATTATTCTACTTGTCCTAAAATGTTCACTCAAGGACAAACTACCAGAATGAGAGCTGCTTTAACAAGTGCAACAGCTGGTAGAAATAATTTATGGACATCAACTAATTTAACGTCGACAGGTATATCTTCGGGGTATACTTGTTCTCCAGTTGCTGATTTCGAATCCAATAAACGTGCTGTTTGCGCTGGTAATTCATTTACTTATACTAGTTTAAGTCAAGTTGGCACAACAGGAAGTGTTTCATGGATATTTCAAGGAGGTACTCCGGCAACATCTACAGCAACATCACAAGTAGTATCTTATGCTACCCCTGGAACATACTCAGTAGCTATAACTGCAACCAATACTTCTGGTACCAGCACAAAAACAGTAACATCTTATGTAACTGTTTTAAATGGAGCTTCCGGAAATTTTTTACCATCAGCTTATGATTTTCAAGGAACAACATTGCCAACAAGTATTACTGTAACAAATTATAATGCTGGTTCTCCAACTTGGATTCAAAATACAGCTACTGGTGGAAATTCAACTACGAAGAGTATTTATATCAATAATGCTTCTGTAACTAGTACTCCTGGACATATAGATATTTTTGAAACTCCGGTTTATGATTTCTCTACAACGTCTAATATTACTTTATCTTACTACTATGCTTATGCAAAACGTTCAGCAACACAGGCTGATACATTTAAAGTACAGTATTCATTAGATTGTGGTGGTACTTGGTCAAGTATTATTGGAGTGCCTACAACAGCGGCTATGGCTTCTGCCTCTGGAGGAACTACAACAACAGCATTTGTTCCAACAGCTGCTCAGTGGATTCTTAAATCACATGCTCCTGCATTATTATCAGTTTTAAACAATAAACCTAGCGTTAAATTACGTTTTGCATTTACTAGCGATAAAGTGGTAGGAAGGTCTAATAATATTTATGTTGATCAAATTAACTTAACTGGAACTGTTCTTTCTACAGGAATTAATGAAGTAGAACAGTCTATTGCATTAAATATTTTCCCAAATCCTACATCATCTAGCTCTACACTTGATTTTTATACAACTAAAAATCAAACAGCAAAAATTAATGTAATTGACATTACAGGCAGGATTTTAGAACAAAGTGTTAAAACATCTGATGCTGATGGACACATAAGTTATATTATTAATCAAAATAGTAATTTGGCTTCTGGTGTTTATATCATCAATATCGACGTAGAAAGCAAACGTGTTTCTAAAAAATTAATCATCCAATAAATAATAGGTTGTAAAAAAAGCCCTCGTTGTAAAACGAGGGCTTTTTTAATGATTGATATTTATCAACTAATTTTCAACAGTATAGCAAGTTTCAACAAAAAATGTAAATATTTGTTATGTACTTATAAAACCATAAAGACATGTCTGAAGAGATAGAAAGAACAGAAAGAGAAGATTTATTTTCTAAAGCCGTAAAAGCTGGAAAACGCACGTATTTTTTCGACGTTAAATCTACAAGAGGAAACGATTACTATTTAACTATTACAGAGAGTAAAAAGCGCTTTGGATCGGATGGTAAGTTTACGTATGAAAAACATAAAATCTTTTTATACAAAGAAGACTTCGAGAAATTCATGGAAGGATTAAACGAATCGATTGAAGTTATTAAAGAAAATGCGCCTCCTATTGTTGAGAGAGAAGCGTATACTGATAGAGAATCGTCTTATACAGACAAAGGAGAAACTTCCTACTCAAACAAAACAGCATCTTCAGCTAATGATGATGTTAACTTTGACGACTTAGGAAAATAGTTAATTTTAATTTATAACAGTTGAATTTAATTTTTCTGACTAAATAATAAAAAAGGATATGCATGCATATCCTTTTTTATTAAATCACTCGTTATCACTAAGGATTAATCTTCTTTCTAATTTCAGGGTTTTTAGGAAGATTTTTTACAACTGTTTTTTTGTAATTATCTTTTTGAGTATTTAACTCTGTTTGCAATACTTCAATAGCCTCTAACTGTGTAGAGTTTGGTTTTGATTCCATACTACAAAAATTGCCGTATAATTGTGATACTTTTTCTCTGATGCGTTCTTCATCCGCAAAAATAGAAGTTTGTTTTGTAGCCATTAATTCGGATTTTATTTTTTGTAAATCAGTATAAAACACTTGTGCATTTTTATTCTTTGCATAAGCTACGCTATCTTCTTTTAATCCAGTTTGAATGAAGTTAATGCTATCAACCAAATTATTTAAGTTATTATACAAGTTTTGCAATTGCATAGATTTAGCATAAACCATTAAACGATCATCCATTGTTAAATCTTTATTATCAGCATCGTGTACACATTTAATGTTTCCTGTATACTCCTTGTCTTTTACTTTTATTTTTACAACGTAATTACCTGGCAATACCATTGGAGCCGTAAATCCAGCACCGTCCATTTTAGTACTTCCTTTAGCTACTTTAGGAGGAGTACTTCTTAAATTCCAACGAATCATATTAATACCACGACGCACTGTACCTGGTATGGTTTGCAATAGGTTATTTTTATCGTCATAAATTTCAACGGTTACTTTTCCTGAACTTAAACGTTGCTTCATGTAGTAATTAATGGTTGGTGTTTCGGCAGGGTTGCCAGTTCCCCAGCCACCAGATACTTCAGGGCCTCCCCAGCCAAACTTGCCATTTGATAATTTTAAATCAGGAGTAGGGAATAGGTAAAAATCTTGGTCTAACACTTCTTTAGTTAAGGCACGTAAAGGACGAATATCATCTAAAATAATAATACCACGACCGTGTGTTCCTAATATTAAATCATGTGTTTTTGGATGTATTTGAATGTCTCTTACTAAAGCATATTCTGGAATATTATTTTTCATTCTAAACCATGTTTGTCCTGCATCAACTGTTGCAAACAATCCCATCTCAGTTCCTAAAAACAATAAATTCTTATTTTCAATATCCTCTTTAATTTTATGAGCAAAGCCAGTAAATTCAGAACTTGTTAAACGAGTCCAGGTTTTTCCTAAGTCGGTACTTTTGGCTAAATACGTTTTGTGATCACCATACATGTGGTTTTCGAAAGTAACATATAAGGTGTTTTTATCAAATTGCGAAGGCTGAATGCTACTAACCCAAGCTTGTTTAGCAATGCCAGATTTTGCAATATTCATCGAAACATTTATCCAAGTAGCTCCTGCATCAGTTGATATCTGAACATTACCATCATCTGTGCCAACAAAAATTAATTTTTCATCTAATGGAGATTCTGCAATCGTAAAAATAGTACAGTGATTTTCGGCAGACGTATTATCGGCGCTTAAACCACCACTTTCTTCTTGCTCTTGTTTCTTTTTATCATTCGTAGTTAAGTCTGGCGAAATACGCATCCAGTTGCGCCCTTGGTCGGTTGACTTATATAAATACTGCGCACCAACGTATAAGTTTTTAGGGTTTTTAGCACCAGTAACAATTGGTGTATTCCAGTTCCAACGTAGTTTTTCTTCTTTACTTGTTTTTTGTGGTTGTATAAATTCAGATTTGGCAGTTGCTAAATCTACACGATTCATGTTACCACCTTGGTATTCTGAATACACTGTTTTTCCATCTATATCTGGTACTGTCCAAAATCCATCACCACCCCCAACACGTGTCCAGTTAGCATTACCAACCCCGCCAGGTGCGGCACTTGGTGATGCCCAGCTACCGTTATCTTGTAAACCACCGTATACATTATAAGGTTCTTTCAAGTCATATGCTACATGATAAAATTGTCCAACAGGTAAGCCATGATTAAATTGCCAAGTTATTCCTTTATCCACACTCATATAAGTTCCACCATCAGTTCCTAAATACATCACGTTTGTGTTTGATGGATTAATCCATAAAGCATGCATATCGCTGTGAACCCATCCTCCAGCACCACTAGCCTCGGTAAATGAATATCCTCCATCACTACTATATGAGAATTGAAAGGCAGGACGATAAACACGTTTTGGGTCTTTAGGATCAATGACGATGGTACTAAAATAAAAAGGACGAGCAACGGTGTTCATGGTAGCGCTTTGATTTTTCCAAGTTTCACCACCATCTGATGAAATGTATAAACCTGTTTTTGCACTTTCAACAATAGCAATCATTTGTTTTGGATCACTAGGCGCAAGAGTCATAGCAATTCGTCCAAATGGCTTAGGAGGTAAGCCGTTAGTAATTTCTTTCCATGTTTTACCACCATCTGTTGATTTATATAAACCACTTGTTTTACCACCCGAGTTAAAACTATAAGGCTGACGACGGAATTGCCACATGGAGGCAAATAAAATATCCGGATTTGTAGGGTCAATTAATAAATCAGCACAACCTGTTTTTTCATCAATATAAAATATTTTATTCCAAGTTTCTCCACCATCGGTTGATTTGTATAAGCCACGGTGTTTGCTATCGCTCCATAAAGCGCCAGGGGCAGCCACATAAATAACATCTGAATTATTAGGATTAATAACCACTTTAGAAATATGCTCCGTACTATCTAAGCCTATTTTTTTCCAATTATCACCACCATCGGTTGTTTTATACATACCATCACCAATAGAAACGGAGTTACGCATATTACTCTCGCCAGTTCCCACATATACAATAGATGGATTTTTTTGATCGATCGCTAAGGCTCCAATTGATTGGCAATGCTTATCAAATTTAGGCTCATAAGAAGCGCCCGCATTAGTTGATTTCCAAACACCGCCTCCAGCGGTACCCATAAATAAGGTTTTTCCTTCATCGCTATTAACGCCTTCTAAGGCAGAAATACGGCCGCTCATGGTTCCAGGACCTAAAATACGAGCTTCCATAACTCCAAACATTGCGGAGTTTACAGGCGATTGCGCAACAGCAAGGGATGTTGAACATACCAATGCAAGAACAGATACTTTGTTCATATAAGAATAATTAAAAATGAGTTAGATTATTTAGCAATTTTAAAAATGGCTTCATCAATTTTTGGATTTACTTCCAAGGCAGAAACTTCTAATTCGCCCCAGCCTCCGCCAATATTAAAAGGATACACTATACCACAGTCTTGTTTTTTGTAGTTACTCATTGTACTTGAATTTTCAATCTCTTTACCATTAACCGTTAATTTATTAGTTTCTTTAATAATGTAATAGTTACTTGGGTCGATGTAAAATGTTGTTTCTTTTTTGTCTTTGCTTGTCATTTTTAATTTAAAGCATTCTGTTCCGTCTACATCATCTTTTCCAATATATTCTAATTTTTTACCCTGTTCTTTATAGGTTAAAAATTCAGGCATTAAATCTAATTCTTCTTGTCCCATAGCCACATCATCAGCCGTTAAAGGCTCAGGCTTCGTTTGACCTTGAAAAGGCATAAAGCTCCATCCTTCTGTTTTAGTTAATATGCTATAACCATTCATACCCATTAAAGCAATGTCTTGACGCGAAGCGGTTTTATCTACTTGAGTCATGGTTAACTGAATTTCGGCCCCTTGAGCTTTCATACTACCAGTTGTTTTCATGCTTTTTACTTTGGCCCAGTTCTCTTTTCCGCCAATGGCTTCAATATGTTTTTTTACAATTTCATCTAGGTTTTGAGCAAAGGCTGCTACAGTTAAAAAGCTAAGTGCTAATGTTGAAATAAGGTTTTTCATTTTTATAAGTTTTATGTGGTATTAAAAGTAAGCTTTTTTTGCTTCTTGGATTTATATTTAGTACTAACGGCGTTTTTTAAGGCTTAAGTTCTTTTATGGTATACCAAAATAAAAAATGATAAAAACTTGCTATTTTATACCCTAAAAAAGGGATTTAATTCGTAAATTCGTAACGCAAAAAAATCTTATTTCACAATTCTTAAATCTTAAATAGTATGGCATTTGACATTGAAATGATTAAGAAGGTTTACGCAAACATGCCTGCTCGTATTGAAGCAGCTCGTAAAACCTTAGGTCGCCCTTTAACTTTAGCTGAAAAAATCTTGTATTCGCATTTAGATGCTGATATGAAATTAACAGATTATCCTCGTGGATCGTCTTATGTTGATTTTAATCCTGATAGAGTGGCTATGCAAGATGCAACAGCTCAAATGGCTTTATTGCAATTTATGCAAGCTGGTCGTCCAACGGTAGCTGTTCCTTCTTCAGTACATTGTGATCACTTAATTCAAGCAAAAGCAGGTGCTGCAACAGATTTAGATAGAGCAAAACATGAAAGCGAAGAAGTATTTGACTTTTTAGCTTCTGTTTCAAATAAATACGGTATTGGTTTCTGGAAACCAGGAGCAGGTATTATTCATCAAATTGTATTAGAAAATTATGCGTTTCCTGGAGGAATGATGATTGGTACCGATTCTCACACAGTTAACGCTGGTGGTTTAGGTATGATTGCCATTGGTGTTGGTGGAGCTGATGCATGCGATGTAATGGCTGGTTTACCTTGGGAATTGAAGATGCCAAAATTAATTGGTATTAAATTAACTGGTAAATTAAACGGTTGGGCAAGTGCAAAAGATGTTATTTTAAAAGTTGCTGGTATTTTAACTGTAAAAGGTGGTACAGATAAAGTAGTTGAATATTTTGGAGAAGGTGCTATTAGCCTTTCTTGTACAGGTAAAGGAACTATTTGTAATATGGGTGCTGAAATTGGAGCAACTACTTCTACATTTGGTTATGATGCAAGTATGAGCCGTTACTTAAGTGCAACTGGCCGTGCAGATGTTGCTGCTTTAGCAGATACAATTAAAGAACATTTAACGGGTGATGCAGAAGTATATGCAAATCCTTCTAAATATTTTGATGAAGTTATTGAAATTAATTTATCTGAATTAGAGCCATACGTAAATGGACCTTTTACTCCAGATTTAGCAACACCTATTTCGCAATTAAAAGCAGCGGCTGAAAAAAATGGCTGGCCTTTAAAAATTGAAGCAGGTTTAATTGGTTCTTGTACGAACTCTTCTTACGAAGATATTTCTCGTGCAGTATCATTAGCAAAACAAGTTTCTGCAAAAGGTTTAAAATCTAAAGCAGAGTTTATGATCAATCCAGGTTCTGAACAAATTCGTTACACCATTG
The DNA here is from genome assembly GCA_046594225.1 of Bacteroidia bacterium. GTDB lineage: Bacteria > Bacteroidota > Bacteroidia > B-17B0 > Aurantibacillaceae > UBA4416. Next base: position 9,747 of record JBKJPW010000026.1, on the reverse strand, counting down.
AGCGTGACGGTTTCTTAGATGTATTTGCAGAAGTTGGTGCTACAGTATTTACTAACGCTTGCGGACCATGTATTGGTATGTGGGATAGAGTAGGTGCAGAGAAACAAGAGAAAAATACGATCATCCATTCTTTCAACCGTAATTTTGCTAAACGTGCCGATGGAAATCCAAATACCTATGCATTTGTAGCGTCTCCTGAAATTGTAGCTGCTATGGCTATTGCGGGCGATTTAAGTTTTAATCCATTAACAGATACATTAACAAACGATAAAGGAGAGCAAGTAAAATTAGACGAGCCAACTGGTTACGAATTACCTCCTAAAGGTTTTGATGTAAAAGATGCAGGATACCAAGCGCCAGCAGCTGATGGAAGTAAAGTGGAAGTATTGGTAAACCCAACTTCTAAACGTTTACAATTATTAGATCCATTTGCCGCTTGGACAGGTGTTGACTTTAAAGGCTTAAAATTATTAATTAAAGCAAAAGGTAAGTGTACAACCGATCATATTTCTATGGCTGGTCCATGGTTAAAATTCCGTGGTCACTTAGATAACATTTCTAACAACATGTTAATTGGTGCAGTTAATGCATTTAATGATAAAACAGATAACGTAAAAAATCAATTAACGGGTGTATACGCTGGTGTACCAGTTGTACAACGCGATTACAAAGCTAACGGTATCGCCTCTATAGTTGTAGGTGACGAAAACTATGGTGAAGGTTCATCTCGTGAGCATGCAGCTATGGAGCCTCGTCATTTAGGTGTTAAAGTAGTATTAGTAAAATCATTTGCTCGTATTCACGAAACCAACTTAAAAAAACAAGGTATGTTAGGAATTACTTTTGCTAACAATGCTGATTACGATAAAATTAAAGAAGACGATAGTATTGATATTACTGGTTTAACAACATTTGCACCAGGTGTTCAATTAACAATCACTTTAAACCATGCAGATGGCACTAAAGAAGACTTTAAAGTAAACCATAGCTATAACGCTCAACAAATTGAGTGGTTTAAAGCAGGTGGAGCTTTAAATATTATTAGAGCTAGTGTGAAGGCATAAAAGAAACGGACACTGAGGCTCTCGAAGTGACCGACAAGTGACTTAGAGAGCCTCAGCCAACAACTAAAATATAAAATCCCTCTGTTGTTTAACGGGGGGATTTTTGCTTTAAGTTATAATTGTAAAGTTAATAAGTGTAGCCCGAAATAATTATTATATTTGATAAAGAACAATGGGGATAGCAAAATATACTCATGGCTTTTGATAATAATAGCTCTTGAACCATGATTACTAAATTTACATACTTATTGAGTTATTTTATGCTCAGTATTTCGCTCTTCTCACAAAATCATAATATTGATTCTTTAAAAACTTTAAGCCAAAGTTTAAGCCTTAAGCCAACAAGTTATTCAAACGATACTAATCTTATAAAAGCATATAATTCGCTTAGTCGTGAGTTTATATATATCGGCGCTTATGATAAAGCGGATAGTGTATCTAAACAGGCTTTAGTATTTGAAGATATGAAGATATTATCCTATAAACTAAGTGGTGCTATTTTTTTTAAACGACAAAAGGCAAATAGTTTTAATTGCTTAGGTATCGTTCAGAGCTGTCAGGGCAACCAAAGTAATGCATTAAATTATTTTAATCGTGCGTTAAAAATGACACGAGAACTAGGAGATAAAAAAGGAATATCTTCAAGTTTAGGAAGTATGGGCAATGTATTTAAAGATCAAGGAAATTATTCAAGAGCATTAGAGCATTTCTTTGGCGCCCTAAAATTAACAGAAGAACTTAAATTGGATAATGTGTCGTCGATTCATTTAGCAAATATCGGAAATGTATATCAAGCCTTATCTGAAAATCAAAAAGCATTGACCTATTATTTTAAAGCATTGAATTTAGCGAAGAAAACAGAGAATAAACGCAGTATCGCTGTTGATTTAGGAAATATTGGATTGGTTTATATGCACTTGAACGATTTTGATAAAGCGTTAGAATATTATTTTAAGTCTCTAAAAATGGCTGAAGAAATGCAGCTTAAATTACAAACCGTTAATACCCTAGGTAATATTGGGGATGTATATCTGAAGAAAAAAGATTTTGGAAAAGCTTTAGAGTTTATTGAAAAAGCTTTAGTAAAAGCTGAAGAAATGGACGACAAAGGAGGAATGGCAAGATTAAATGGTTCTATAGGTTCTATTTATATTGAACAGAAAAAGCTAAATGAAGCCGAGCAAATTTTAAGAAAGGCTTTGAAACTTGCTATACAAGCAGAAGATTTGAATACGATTAAAGAACAATATCTATCCCTGAGTAAATTATACAATTTTAAAAAAAACTGGGAAATGGCATATAAAGAATATCAATTATTTACTTCAAGTAAAGATAGTTTGTTTAATCAAGAAAGTTCTAAAAAAGCATTACGGTCTGAATTAAATTTTGAATTTGAGAAAAAAGCGACAGCAGATAGTGTAAAACATATTAGTGAACAGAAAATAAAAGATGCCGAGATATCCTTACAACAAGTTCAACTAAAGCAAGAAAAAATCAAGAATTATGCTTTGTATGGCGGTTTAACTTTAGTATTATTTTTTACAGGATTTATGATTAATCGTTTTAGAGTAACACATAGACAAAAAGAAATTATTACTCGTCAAAAACATTTGGTTGATGAAAAACAAAAAGAAATTATAGATAGTATCAATTACGCAGAACGCATACAACGCAGTTTCTTAGCAACTAAAGAATTATTGGATGAAAACTTAAAGGATTACTTTGTATTCTTTCAGCCTAAAGATGTAGTAAGTGGCGATTTTCATTGGGCTTGTTTTACTCCCTCTCCTTCGGGGAGGGCTGGGGAGGGGTCTTTTATTTTAGTAACCGCAGATAGTACAGGGCATGGAGTGCCGGGCGCTATTATGAGTTTATTAAATACGTCTTCGTTAGAAAGAGCTGTTGAATTAGGCATAACAGAGCCCGCAGAAATTTTAAATCATACTCGTCAAACCATTATTGAGCGATTAAAAAAAGATGGTAGTGCCGAAGGAGGAAAAGATGGCATGGATTGTAGTTTAATTTGTTTCAATTCTGATAAAAGTAAATTGGTTTATGCAGCCGCTAATAATCCGATTTGGATAATTCGTTCTATTTCCCCCTTTGAAGAGGGTGTCCGTAGGACGGGGGATGTTGAAATGATTGAACTATCGCCTGATAAAATCCCAGTTGGTAAGCATGATAGAGATTCAGTATCATTTACACAACATGAAGCAGCTTTACAAAAAGGGGATGTGATTTATACCTTAACAGATGGTTTCCCTGATCAGTTTGGTGGACCAAAAGGTAAAAAGTTTATGTATAAAAAATTAAAAGAAGTCTTAATTTCTATTGCTCATTTGCCAATGCCGGAACAACATAAATTTCTGAAAAATACTTTGGCTGAATGGAAGGGTAACACAGAGCAAGTGGATGATATTACGATTGTGGGGATAAGGATTTAAATTAATTAGTTATTTTTAATACTCTAAATATGACTCGCTTTAAACTACATACTATTTTCTTATTGATTCTTTATCTTGTTGGTTTGTCCTTAATATATGGACAGGAACAAGATACAGTTAAGTTAAAAAAGTTATTTCATAAAGGAGAAGCTTTTGAAAATACGCTTCCAGATTCTGCTATTTATTATTACGGAAAGGTTATAGAGTTAACTAAAACAACCCCTAACCAAAAAATAGTAGGATTAACCTATAATAGATTTGCGACCCTAGTTCATGATAAAAAAGGGGATATTAAAAAGAGTTTTGATTTAAATTTTAAGGCATTAAAAATTTTTGAAGTCATTAAGGACTCTGGTTCCATTGCTCAAATTAGTGAAAACATTGGTATTGCTTTAGTTGAACTTCGTCGCTATGACGAAGCTATTCACTACCATAAAATAGCTTTAAGTTATTCTGAAAAGCTTAAACAATCATCGGTTTTAATTTCAAGTGCCATGTCTATAGCCGATTGTTATTCAAGTTTATTTAAAATGGATTCTGCTATTTATTATATGAAGGAGTTGGAAAATCATTTTCCAAAAGACGCTTCAAAAACTTCTTTATCGCTGTTTTATAGTAATGTGGGAAATACGTATTATAACATTGGAGAAACTACAGGTTCTAAAGCCGATTTTCAACTGGCTATTAACTATGCTGAAAAAGCGAAGAACTTATGCCTTGATTTCAATTTAGATGAAATTGATTTGGCATTTGCTTATGGGTTAATAGGCGCTTCTTACATGGCACTTAATAAATATGATGAGGCCGAGACAAATTATATAAAAGCCATCGCTATATTTGAAAAGCATAAAGATAACTTCAATTTAAATCAAATGTATTTTGAACTTACCTTACTGTATATTAAGATGGGAGATAAGGAAAAGGCACAATCTTATTTTTATAAACATGATGATTTTTCTAAATTATTGTATAATGAGGAAAATAGTAATTCGGTGAGTTCAATGAAAACACAGTTTGAAACAGAAAAAAAAGAAACAGAAAATAAATTTCTTCAAACTCAAAATAATCTTTCAAATAAAACCATTAAACAACAGCAACTCATTAGTTATTTTATTGTAGGTGGTTTATTAATTGTGAGTTGTTTAGCATTTTTTATTTTCTCTGGACTAAAAAAACAACGTCATGCTAATCGAATCATATCTCAACAAAAAATAGTAGTTGAAGAAAAGCATAAAGAGATAACTGATAGTATTCATTACGCTCAACGTATACAGCGTGCTTTAATTACCCCCGAAAAATACATTGATAATCAGTTGAATAAACTCAATAAAAATAACGGATAAATTATATTATTTGGTTATTCAATTATATTGATTATATTTGTACACTTCTTATGAAGATTGTATCACAATCTGGTTTGTTACCCTCAGTGCAATTCATTATTTATCATACATTTTCTTAATGAATTTACGGTTTTATTGCATGTTTAGTCATAAAACCAATTGTATAACTTAAATAAAATGAATGCCGTTTCACAGTAACAACTTATTTATTGCTAACCAAGCATTGATAAATGAAATGGAAGTATTTTCCAAAAAAGAATAACAATAAACAAATAATAAACCCGCTTGCCACAATGGTAAGCACAAAACAAAAACAAACAAATGAATAAAGGAACAGTAAAATTTTTTAACGATGCTAAGGGCTTCGGATTTATTAAAGGTGAAAACGGACAAGAAGTATTTGTTCACGCATCAGGATTAGTACATGAGATTCAAGAAAACGACGAAGTAACATACGATGTACAAGATGGTAAAAAAGGACTTAATGCAGTAAATGTAACAAGAGTTTAAATATACCTTTAGTTAAAAAACAAAAACCCTTCTACTTTTGGTAGAAGGGTTTTTTTATGATATAATCTTCAGTAATGAATATGTGTCTTAGTCATAATTTATTTACCATGCAGCATTGCCTTCTTTTGATGTGCCTAAACAAGCGAAACCTCATTACAACTTATGGAGATGAACAGATCTAGTTTATTATTGTGCTTAAGGTAGATTTGATAAATCCTAGTAAAATTTTATATTTACTATGTGAAAACAAGTAAAAGTTATTTATTCTTCATCATATTTTTATCCGGGTTTTGTTATCAGGGTTATACTCAGTTTTTAGATAAAAACTATTTTTTGGTAGATTCTTTATCTAAACAACAACTTGATAGTACAGAGTTAGCCACATTAAAATTATCATTAAAACAATTTCGTGACGCAAAGCATGATACTACCCGTATTAAAATTTTAAATGTCTACATCGAAAATTGTTTAAACGACTTAGTTTGGCCAAAGTACAATCAATATTGCTATGCTTTATGTGATAAAAATTTAGCGAAAACTCCATCCAATCAATTTTATAAGCAATATAAAAGTAATTGTATTAATAATTTTGGAGTAATGTCCTTAACTAAAGGAGATTTAAGCGGTGCATTAAAACAATTTAAAATAGGTTTAGAATTATCCGAACAGATTAATTATACCTATGGCATTTCGCAAGGCTTAAACAATATAGGATACATTTATCAAGAACAAGGAAATTTACCACTTGCTTTAGAAACTCATTTTAAGAGTTTGAAAATAAAAGAACTCCAAAAAGATTCAGCTGGTTTAGGGTTTGCATATAATAATATTGCCTATATCTATTTTCTTGAGAAACAAATAGACGCTGCTTTAAAATATAATTATAAGGCTTTAGATATTAGAACAAGAATTAATGATGTGGAAGGGATGCATTTGTCACTTATTAATATTGCAAGTATCCAACAAGCAGAAGGTAATAGAAAAGAGGCCTTAGAAATGAATCGTAAATCTTTAAAAATTGCTTACGCTGCAAATTATTTAAAGGGCGAAGCACAATCTTTAAGAGGCATCTGTAATAATTATTTACATTTAGGTAAATATGATTCAGCTAAAGTATATTGCTCCCAAGCTATTGAGATTTGTAAAAAAATTGAATATTATGAAGGCATATTGAATTGTTATATTGATATGACCAATATTTTACTGAATGAAGATGATTTAAATAATGCCGAATATTATGCATTAAAAGGTTTGCCAATTGCAGAAGCGCTTTCCTCGGTTGAAAATTCTAAAAATGTGTATGATTTATTGTATCGTATATATAAAGAAAAAGGTAATAATACCAAGGCATTAGAGATGCATGAAAAACTAACGGCACTTAAGGATTCATTATTAAATATTGAAAATAAAAGTGCTTTGGTGAAAAGTCAGTTAGAGTATGATCATGAAAAGCAAAAGGCTATTCAAGAAGCGAGACATCAAAGAGATGTGGCAATTGCAGATCAAGAAAAGAAAAGGCAAATGATTGTGATTGGTGCGATTGTTCTAATATTAATTGTTATATCTATTTTTGCTTTTTTATTAAAACGCCGTTTAGATATTACTAGCAAACAAAAATTGATTATAGAACGTCAAAAACATTTAGTGGATGAAAAACAAAAAGAAATTTTAGATAGTATTAGGTATGCTAAGCGTATTCAAAATGCAATATTAAAAAGTGAGGAGCATGAAAGTAAGCATTTACCAGAGCACTTTATTTTATTTAAACCTAAAGACATTGTATCAGGCGATTTTTATTGGGCTTTTGAAAAAAACAATTATTTGTATTTGGCAGCAGCGGATTGCACAGGACATGGTGTTCCAGGAGCTTTTTTAACCATGTTAGGCATTTCGTTTTTAAACGAAATATCCGCTGTTGAGAAATCTTTATTACCATCAGAATTAATTGAGTTATTAAGAGAGCGAGTAATTAAAGAATTAAGCCAAACAGGGGCAAGTGGAGAAACGAAAGATGGAATGGATATCTCTTTAATGCGATTAAATTTAAAAACACTAGAGTTGGATTGGACGGGAGCAAATAATCCTTTGTATATAATTTCAAATAATGAATTAAAAGAAATTAAAGGGGATAAACAGCCCGTAGGCTATTCATATGATATGAAGCCTTTTACCAATCATAAAATTCAACTGAAAAAGGGTGATTATATTTCTGTTTTTACGGATGGATTTGCGGATCAGTTTGGTGGAGATAAAGGAAAAAAATATAAGTATAGCTCATTTAAAAATAAGCTAATAAGTATTCATTCACAGAAATTGTTTCTGCAAAAGAATATGTTAGATGAAGAATTTGAAAACTGGAAAGGGGATTTGGAACAAGTGGATGATGTGTGTGTAATAGGTTTAAGGCTTTAATTTTTTAAAATCAATAAATGTCTCAAATCAAGCACATCATCTTTACGAGAAATTAATTGAATAAAATGAAAGCCGTATTGGGTTTCAAAAACTTCTGAAATCTCTCCTGCTTTTAAAGCAAAAGCTACCTTTTCAAACTCAGGCACCATCATTCCTTTTACCACATCTTTATATTGTCCTCCATTTGGAGCAGAGCCTGGATCTTCGCTATAAAGTGTAGCAATCGAAGCCATACTTTCTCCTTTTAATACACGCTGACGGTAATATTCTGCCAGTTTCTTAGCATCCTTTTTTGCAATAGTAAAAGGCGTTACGCTCTTAATAGTTTCATGAGTTATTATCATAAAAGGCAGACTTATTAGTAAAATAAATGTTTTCATTTTAAAATGTTTTATACAAAAATAGAAAACCAACTTAAAGTAGAAAGGTAATTAACAATTTTTGAGTATAAAATGGATTAATTACTGTAAAATTTTATCTTTGCTTATACGGTTTTACTTGGAAATAAAACTGTTTTTGAAAGTGAAACTATATACCTTGATATTACTTTTTTTATTACTGAATTTATTTCATTTAACAATCTATGCTCAAGATCCTTACGTTGATTCTTTAAAATTAGCCCTTAAAAATGCGAAACATGATAAAATTAAATGTTCAATTCTAAGCGAATTAGCAGAAACAGCTTCGGATGATGAATGGCCATTGTTTAATGAGCAATTAATAAAACTTGCAGAGAAAAATATTAAACTTAATGATATTGGGGCAACACAATCGTTTTATATAAAGCAATTAGCAACAGGATTAAATAATAAAGCAGTTTTGTGTCAGATTTCCGGGAAAAACAAAGATGCATTAATGTACTTTTTTAAATCTCTTCAATATTGCAAAGAAATTAATGAAAAAGAGGGTATGGCTAATGCACTTTATAATATTGGCTTGTTGTATGATATGGAAGAGAATAGTTCTAAGGCTATTGATTATTTATTGCAAGCCTTAATTTTTCAAAAAGAGTTAAAGGATAAGACTTCCGTGGCTAGTACCCTAGATAATTTGGGTACGATTTACAATAAGATAGGCAATATTGAAAAGGCGGTTGATTTGTATCATCAATCCTTAAAAATCAGAGAAGAAATTAATGATAAAGAGGGTTTAGCAAAATCATTATTGAGTTTGGGTAATTTTTATAGTAGCGAAGGGAATTTAGATAAAGCATTGTTGTACTATATGAAGTCATTAAAAATTAGCGAAAACTTAAATAACCAAGTAGGCATCTCTAATGTATTTCATAACCTTAGTACGACTTACATTGTAAAAAAAGACTATCCTAAAGCTTTAGAATATTGCGAAAAATCACTAAAAATTAATAAAGAAATTCATGATATGAATGGGGTTGCTGCTTGCATAATTAATAGGGGATTTATTTATGAAAAACAAGGTGATTTATCAAAGGCTTTACAATCTAATTTAGAGGCTTTAATAATTTATGAAGAAATTAATAATAAAGAAAATATTTCATATTCGTTATCTTACATTATTAATTTATATGTCAATCAAAGTAAATTTGATATTGCTTTAGTTTATGCAAAAAGGAATCTACAGATCTCTAAAGAACTTGGATATCCCTATAATATTAATAATGCTGCTTATCTTTTGAAAAGAATTTATAAAAAACAAAATAAATTTAAAGAAGCTTTTGAAATGTACCAGTTGGAAATTCAAATGCGTGATAGTATTGACAACGATAACAGTAAAAAAGCTAGCATAAAGCAACAATTAAAATACGAGTACGAAAAACAAGCAGCAGCCGATAGCGTAAAGCATGCCGAAGAACAAAAAGTGAAAAATGCTCAATTACAAGCACAGTCCGCTAGTTTAAAGCAAGAAAAAACGCAGCGTTATGCTTTATATGGTGGTTTAGTATTAGTTATTGTGTTTTTAGGATTTGTATTTAATCGCTTTAAAATAACACAAAAA
>JBKJPW010000222.1:0-4436 GCA_046594225.1 Bacteroidia bacterium | reverse complement strand
ACAAAATTGCCCACAAGTAAATATAATTTCAATAGAACATTCTGTTGAAAACGCCATATCATCTATACAACATAAAAAACCAGATTTAGTTTTTCTGGATATTGAAATGCCTACAGGAACAGGTTTTGATGTGATACAGCATACTAGAGAAATTGGTTACGAAACCATATTCATTACTGCCTATGAACATTATGCCATTAAGGCATTTAAAACAAATGCCATTGATTATTTATTGAAACCCATTGATGTTGATGAATTAATTAATGCGGTTGATAATGCTGAAATGAGAATCAAATCATCTAATAAAAACAGTAATGCAGCTATTGAATCATTAATTTTAAGCGCTATTCAAAAAAATAAAAAAATATCAATCCCATCTCAGGAAGGAATTTTGTGGGTAGATTTAGATGATATTATTCGTTTGGAGGCAGATTCTAATTATACTCATGTATATGTGAAAAACAAGAAAAAAATGGTGATAGCTAAAACTCTAAAAAGTTTTGAAGATCAATTGTCTAATACTATGTTTTGTAGAATACATAGTACTCATTTAATTAATTTGAATGAAATTGAAAAATATATCAAAGGAGATGGCGGAATTGTTGTATTAAAAGATGGAGCTAATATTCCTGTTTCAAGAGCTAACAAAGCTGAATTGTTGACTAAATTAAATATGTATCTTTAAGAAATTATTTTCTTGAAAAATATCTTATTAATATCTGATACGCATAGTCATTTAGATGAGGCTTTGTTGAAATATATTATGGCCGCCGACGAAGTGTGGCACGCTGGCGACATTGGGAGTTTAAATGCCGTTACAGATATTGTCAAAAAGATAAAGCCTCTTAGGGCTGTTTATGGCAATATAGATGATGCAGATGCCAGAAAAGAGTTCCCTAAAAATTTAATATTTACTTGCGAAGGTGTGAAAGTTTTTATGACCCATATTTGCGGGCAACCAACTAATTATTTAAAAGAAGTAAAAGATATTTTAATTACCGAAAAACCTAAACTATTTATTTGCGGTCACTCCCATATTTTAAAAGTGATGTATCAACAACAGTATGACGTATTACACATGAATCCTGGCGCATGCGGCGTTCATGGTTTTCATCAAATTAAAACCGTGTTGCGCTTTGTAATTGATGAAAATGAAATAAAAGATTTGGCAGTTATAGAATTAGGAAATAGAGCTTAACAAAAAAGCGTTCACATATCTGCGAACGCTTTTTTAATTATTATAAATTAAATATTACTTAGTAATAATCACTTTCCCTTTTAGAGATGTATTATCTGTTTTAATTTGATAGAAATAAGTACCAACTGGTAGTTGACTAACATCAGTACTTATTTGATTAAATCCAGAACTCATATTGCTTTTAGAAATGTGTTTTACAGTTTGGCCTAGTGTATTCACTAAAATAATATCTATATTTTCAGATTTGGTGGTATTAATCATGAAATTTAAATCACTATTAGTTGGATTAGGAAATACAACCGCATTCATTTCAGTTGAGTTATTATTTTTAATACTAGTAACTAACGCTGGTCCATCATAATGTACTTGAGCGCTATCTGCACTATTTTTAATATCTGCTAAATCATCACCTGCAATTAACGCAAAGGCTACTTTTGCACTATCTCCAGCAGCTATAGTAAATGGTCCAGAACTCATTACTCCAATAATATCTTCGCCATCTGCATCTGCCGTTCCTGCTAGGTATCTGTTAGTTGATAATGTTGTGTATTTATCTGCTGTGCCATAATAATTTGCTGCATCATTAACATCAACTCCACCGCCGCCACCGGCAATATTATCGATATTATAACAGACTGGACTAGCAGTTGAAGTTAATAGCTTAATACCCGCAAATTTTCCACCCGGATCAGTAGAGTAAATATAGCCCATTTTTGTTGTAGCATCATAATTTGATTTATTTTTTGCAGCAGTTGCAGCATCAATATCCCAATCGGCTGCAATACCAGCGTATAATGTGTTAATAGGTGTTGTTCCACTATTTTTCATTACATATTCTACAATCACATATTTTCTGTTACCTGCTGTAGTCCAAGCATAAGCGCTATGAGATACTAGTAAGTTTTGTACAGGTGATGCAACAGCGTCATTAAAACGTCCATGCACATCAAATTCAGAAAAAACTCCTGGTACAATTTTATTTGCTTTTACAACAGTTTGAAAATCAACGTCGGCTGCACCCGCAGTTGACCCTCTAAAAGAATCAGATACTTTTGTGCTTGAAGAACCAAACATAACCGATGCTTCATATAATAAATTTGTTCCCATATAACTAAAACCTAAACCTTGTAATTGTCCATCGGCATTATAGCCAATTTTTCCTTTACTTGTAATAGTTGTAGCTACATCATTAATAGCAATGTTTATATAATCTACATTTACTATTACATCAAAAAAGTACTTATCGGTATATGTTCCGTCAAATAATGTAACCTGAAATGTAATTAGAGCGTTATCGGGTGTACCTGCATTAATTTTAAATTTAAATGGATCAGCATTATTGTTTACACTTGATAAAGTATTTACAACTCCTAAAGTTGAACTATTATCAATACTTGTAACATAGGTGCCACCAACAACTGCTGTGATAGTTGCTGTTAAATTTGAAGTTGGCGCTAGGTAATTTATGAAATCTCCAGTAATAAATAAGCTATCTCCCACAACAATGGCATTATCATTATGATCAACAACTAATTCATTTGTAAATACAACAGAAGGACTAGCAGCATCAGTTAAAGCACGTTGTAAATTCATACGCCCTTTACCTAATTTATTTTGTACTTGAAGAGCTGTGTTTCCAACTCCTGAAATATTTGGACCAGAAGAGTAATGATAATCAGAAGTTTGCTTTAAACGTTGTCCAATTTGTAAAGCGTTTGTATAATTATATTTTGATTGAACTAAACCAGCGCCACCTGCTGTTATAGGAGATGACATAGATGTTCCACTCATATTTCCATATGAATTATTATATAATGTTGTGTAAATATTTTCACCTGGAGTGCTTATATCCACATCATAATGAAAAGTTGTAAAAGTAGTTCTTGTATCGCTTGTTGATTTTGTTGCAGCTACTGATAATACATAATTATATGAAGCTGGGAAATTTTGCTCATCAATTCCTGAGTTACCAGCTGACGCTATGACTAAACAATTTTTATTGATAGTGGCATAATCGATAATTACCTGACCAAAAGATCCTCCAGAAGTTCCACCCCAAGAACAATTAATAATTTTAGCACCATGATCAGCTGCATAAGTTATCCCTTCATATCCTGCAATAATATATCCAACACCACCACTTCCACGAGTATCATTATCAGCAGCACATTTTACTGGTAATAATTTACAATTCCAACCAATACCTGCTACACCAACTGTATTATTAGTTGCTGCTGATGCACATCCTGAAACGTGAGAACCATGATTATTATTATTACCCATAATCGTAGCATTATTATCACCTACAACATTATTATAATCTGCTCCCGCTAAATCATAACCCTTATTATTGTCAATGTAACCATCTGCATCATCATCCGCTCCATTAATAGGATCTCCAGTATTGATAACAAATTGTGAAGCTAAATCTGGGTGGTCAATATCTGTTCCTGAATCTATAATTCCAATAACAACAGATGAAGTTCCTTGAGACCCACCTAATGCCAAATCCCATGCCGCATAAGCTCTAATACGCGTTAAGAAACCACTTTGATTAGCTATAGAAGGATCGTTAGGAGTAACATTATGCATTTGGTAATTATAATGAGGCTCTGCAAATTCAACTAAATTAGTAGCTAGTACTTGATTTATTGCATCCTCCATACTAACATTGTTAGTATATTTTAATTCATATATCAATGATAAATCAGCATAAGCTTGCCCTAGCTCATTTTTAGCTTTTTCAGGAGCCGCATGATTTGGGAATTTTTTACTTAAGGAATTTACTCCTACATAAGCTAACACTTGATCTAATAATGCATTATTGATTTTAGTGTTACTAGTAACGCCTCTATATTGAGGTTTTACTTTAAATATGATGGTTTTTGACGCATAGTCATTAACTGTTAAACTAGATGGCAATATAAATTGCTTTCTAGCCTTTAATGGCTGAGATAATTGGCCTTGTGCAGACGTAGTGAGCTGCGAAACAGACATTAATCCTAATAATGAATAAGTAATAAATTTCATGTGGGTTAGTTTATTGTTTTTAGTTGTCACATGGTATAACCATTTTTTATAATGATTCATTAACGTTTGTTAATGGCTATTTCATGTGGGTTGATTTAGTTTATGATAAATATAATTGAATTACACATTAATTTTTAACCATTCATAATATAAGTACCTAATTATTCGTTAAATCTTTAATTCTACAGCAATTTTCCAAATTTCAATA
>JBKJPW010000047.1:0-10048 GCA_046594225.1 Bacteroidia bacterium | reverse complement strand
TGATGAGAAAATTGCTGTAGCGGATAATTTATCCGATTTATCAATGCAATTATCCGCTACAGCAATTTTCTCATCATCATAATCTACTCCTAAAATCTCACGCTGACGACCTTTGTACATTAACATGTATGGCAAAAAGCCATAACCACAACCTACATCCACAATCTTACCTGTTTTAGGCATTAAGCTTTCAAATAACTGATAATTGTTTTCTAAACCTGTTTTAATACGACAATACCATTCTAAAACAGGGCCTTTGAAGATATAATTACGAATTAATCGGGAACGAAAATAACTAACCGTTTCTTTTTCTTGTTTTAGTAATTGGTATTCTTTGCGCATTAATTTGCAAATAGCTTTGCTACGCTCCTGATATGTAGCACCAAACGAGGTATCAGTTGGTTTAATCCGATCTAATAATTTAACCGTTAAAGAACCGTCTTTAAAATGAAAATCACCTTTAGTAACCGTATCGCCTGCTCCATGTAATAATAAAGGCACTATATCTAATTGCATTTGTTCAGCCAATAAAAAAGCTCCTTTGTGGAAACGTAAAATATCTCCCGTTACACTACGTGTTCCTTCCGGAAAAATTAAAATAGAATAACCTTGTTTTACTAATTGAGTTAATGACGGAATGCAATTTTCATACCCATCCGAAGCGCGATAATAATCTGCTTTCTTTACAATCCATCCGTAAAAAGGAGAATTATACACCCAATCGTTTGTAAATACAACAATTTTTGGGTGTAGTTGTAAAGTCAATGCCAAATCAATATGCGACTGATGATTGGAAATAATAATACAAGGTTTTTGAAACGTTTCATTTTGAGTATTGATAATGGTTTTCTTCACATTAAAGAAACACGCTAAAATAAATCGGAAGGTGAACATGATAATGTAATGAAATATCAATTTACGAGTGGCTGTTTTAGCTGGAAAAATTGTAAAAAGTATAATGCCACAAATGGTAATTAAAAGCGAACCTATTAAAAAGCCGAAGAACCCAATTACAGTAATTAAAATATACTTAGCAGTAAATGGCAATAAACCTTTATATCGTCGGTTTAGTACCATCCAGTTAAATAATAACGGCTGGGCGATGAACGATATAAACACTACGCAAACCATTCCTATTAAAGTTATAAGGGCTATTGATTGTAATGCAGGATGTTTAGCAAACACCATTACTCCTATTCCAATAACCGTTATTAAAGCTGACAATAAAATAGAAGACTTGAATGAATCCAGGTTTTTCTTCCCGAATTTATATTCATTTAGTAAACCATCCATGATGAAAATACTGTAATCATCGCCTAGTCCAAAAATAAAGGTGGAGATAATAATATTGATGATATTGAATTTAATGCCACAAAGTCCCATGATACCTAGTATCCACAACCAGGAAATTAGCATAGGTAAAAAGTTAATCACCGCTAATTCAATTCGTCCGTGATTCAATAACATAAAACCAAATACTAAAATAGAGGTCAGTAATAAAATGGTATTGAAATCAGAACTAATGATATCAACAAATTTGGCAGTTAAATTTTGTTTATCAAACACCACAATATTTGGCGTTGATTCAAAAGCTTGATAAATTTTTCCTCTGTTCTCAGCATCTACTTTTACGTGATTAATAATAGAAGGCTTTCCATCTACTTTACCAATCCATTCTTTAAACAAGTATTTATTTAAAGAGTCTGAATCTTCTCTTGATAAAGGCTTAGCTTCATTATCCAATAAATTATAAAACGATTGAAAAGCAGTTTCTTTAAATTTGTAATTTAAACCTGAAGCAATTAATTGTTTTTTAAGGCTATCTTTTTTTGCTGTAGTAAAAAAATTGTTCCAACGATTAATGCGCACTTGTTGCTCTTTTTCAGACATAAACAGGGCATTTACCGAAGAATATTTTTTTATGACTCCTTGTTTTTTTAAATCTTCTAACTTTTCAGAAACAATGGTATTATTATCTAAAGCTTCGTTTAAATCTTTGCCATTACTAAATATATAAACCGAACGTGCCGCAAAATTATTAACTTCATCCAAGTGCTTTTCTGCATCACGAGTTTCTTTGGTCATGAAACTCATTTTGTTCATATCGCTTTCAAAAGCTACATCTCCCGCAAAAAAAGTAAATACCAAAGTCAATAAAAAAGCCGAAATAACAATTACTTTATTCTTATCAAAACGATAAGCCGTAAATCTATCTAATAAAGAATGTTTGGTATGTTCATCTTCAATAATGATTTTCTCTTTTCGAAAACTGAATTTTAATAATTGAGGAAGCACAAATATGGAGAACAACATGGCTCCAATTAAAGAGAAAGCGGCAAACAAACCAAAATCATGTAATGCTTCTGACTTAGCAAACAATAAACTTAAGAAAGCACCTACAGTTGTTGTACAGCCAATCAACATGGGCACCGTTAAGTCTTGTAAAACTGTTTTTACATCTCGTGTGTGTTTATAATGTGTAAAAAAATGCAGAGAATAATTAATAGCAATTCCAAGCACAACCGCTCCTGCTCCAATGGCTATCGCAGATACCACACCTTTTAACAAAAATAAAAAGCTCAAAGCAAATACCATCCCAAAAGCAACCGGGAATAAAATAAAAATAGTTACTAATGGATTTTTAAAATACAAGCCTAATAATAAGGCGATGACAATTACTGCAATACTTGATGTATAAATACTGTCTTTACGCAATTGGTTAGCATTACCTGCCGAAACCACACAGGCTCCAAATGATTCCACCAAAACTGTTTCATTAGACAAAGATTTACAAGTGCTGTCTACTACTTCAATTAAGCGTTTGTTTCCTTTAGTATCATTTGGTAAATGAGATGGCGTTATAAACATCAACACGTGTTTATGATCCTTGGTTACAATATGACTATTGTAAGTTTCAAAATTTTCATCTAGCTGAATGTTTTGAAGTTTTTTTAAAGCGATTGGCGTAAAGTTTAAAGGGTCACGCTGAATATATTTACCTAATACAACGCCTGAAGGTGATAATAAGGTCGCGTAATCTCTTTCAATCGTAGCCTCAATACTATCCTTAATTATGAGGTTTGATATTTTAGCGTAATCTTTTTCTTCTAAAAACAAAGGTAAGTTATGATAAAACACATCATACACTTGCTGCATTCTGTCGTCAGACAAGGTGTAAGTAATATCTACATAATCGTTTCGATTGACTTTATTTAAAATAGTACTATAAACCGAATCTGTTTTACTAATCAATTGATCAATCTTCTCACCATTTTTAATAGAACCATGTACAATTAATTTATCCTTTGATTTTAAGTTGTCTAAAATAGAATTAACTGATTTGGAATTTTTATCAGAGGGAACAAAACGCGTAATATCTTCCTCTAATTTTATTTTGGAAGCAAAAAAACCTAAAATTCCGCAAGTCAATAAAATAAGAACAATAAAAATTGCTTTACGTTTTTGAAAAAAGGAATATATGAGGTATGAGAGATTAAACACAGAGTTTAAAGATAACAAAAAAGAGGTTTTACTGTAAAATATGGTCTAAAAAAATACTTTTTTATAAAAAAATAAAATGATTACATTTACCTATGAAGAAGAATAAAATTATGAGAAAATTAATTCTTGTATTGGCTATTGTTTTTACCAAATTTTCGTTTGGGCAAATATACCTATGTAAAGACGGTAATACTAAATTTACTTCAGAAGCTCCGCTAGAACTGATTAAAGCCCAATCCAATAAAACAAATGGTGTTATCGATGTTTCTAACAAAACAGTGGCGTTTTCAGTATTAATTGAATCTTTTGATGGTTTTAACAGTGGCTTACAAAAAGAACATTTTCGTGAAAATTATATGGAAACCAATAAATACAAAATAGCCGTATTTAAAGGGAAGATTATTGAAGATATAGATTTTTCAAAAAATGGAACTTATACCGTGAGGGCAAAAGGCACTTTTAATATTCATGGTACTGATAAAGAAAAGATCGTAAAAACAAAAATTACGGTAAAAGATAAGGAAATAATGGTTGAAACGTCATTTGAAGTGCCCTTAGATGATCATAACATTAAAGTTCCAAAAGTTGTAAACCAAAAAATAGCTTCCATTATTATGGTGGAAGTAAAAGCAACCTTAAAACCTAAAGCTTAAACTTATTGTCATATGATTAAACGCTTATTTATAATTTTTGCTTTAATCCTTTTCTCAAATATTTTATTTTCTCAACTTCAAGTCAAAAATTATTTTTCGATAACAGGAAAAAAAGACGTAGCTATTAATACTATAACGCAGGATGCTAATAGCTATTTATGGTTGGGCACAAAAGAGGGCGTTTACAAATACGACGGAAAAACATCACAAGATTTTTTTAAAGATTACCCCCAATTAAAACAAGAGATTAGTGCCATTTTTATTGATAAAAGTAAAACTATTTGGGTAGGTACAAAATCAGGGAAGCTTTATTTTTATAAAAATAGCAAATTAGATTCTATTGATTTTTCAAAAAAACCAAATGAAGAAAGAATAACCGCATTGGTGGAAGTAAATGACGTCTTATATATTGGAACGTATGGCAATGGATTATATTCTTATAATAACAAAAAACTAACAAATTATGATGCCGACCATGGCCTTAGCGACAATGTTATATACACCATTGAAACGGATGGGAAAGATAAGATATGGTGTGGAACCGATGCCGGAATTACACAGATTAAAAACCTAAAAGTAAAACCCTATTTTACCATTATTTCCAATAAAAATGGATTACCTGATAATATAACGAGGGATATATGCCTTAACGACAACCGGCTTTTGATATCTATGCAGGATTCGGGCGCATGTTATTATGATTTAGCTACCAATAAAATTGAACGCATTCCGTTTTTCAATAATTGGAATTTAGGTACCATCATCAATGGTATTGAAGAATCGCCAAAGAAGATTACCATTGCTACTGAAAAGAATGGCATTATCGTTATTGATAATGGAAAAATTTCGGTTTACAAATACGAAGTAACTATTCAGAATAGTACCATTAATCAGATGTTTGTTGACAATGCCGGACAAATATGGATTGCCTCCAAAAAAGGATTAAATCAATTGTATTCCCAGAGATATGATTTCATTAATAATACAAATGGATTAGTTGATGATAAGATACTAGCTCTAGCAACAGATAATGATCATTCAATTTGGATAGGAACCACCAAGGGTATTTCTAAAATTATGGAAAATGCTGAAGGGAAAATTGTTGTTAATAAGATTCAGGAGCTCACAAAATATACAATTTCCTGTGCAGCCAAAGCACCCAACGGCGATATATGGTTTGGAACTTACGGCAACGGAATTATCATCATGAGTTCCGAAACAAATAAATCTGTAATTATTAACTCAAAAACAAACGGATTATCAAATGACAATGTATCCAACATTTATTTTAGTGATGAAAATACCGTATATATTTCTACACTTGGTGGTGGTTTAATTAAAACTTCGATAGATGGCAAAGTTCAAAAAATATTTACTGAAGCTCAAGGGTTGGGAAGTGACTATGTTTACGCATCTTTAACAGATGAAAACGGAAAGCTTTATATTGCAACTGATGGTGGTGGTTTACAGGTATTAGAAAATAACATGTTTGCGAGTATCACTAAAAAGTTCAAATTAAATTCTAATACGGTTTTCTCTATCTGCAAAGATAAAAACAATGCTATTTGGGCAACCACCAATGCTGATGGAGTTATTAAGTATGATGGCAAAACTATCAGTTACTTTAATATATCAAACGGATTAAGAGATGAACAACCACAACAATTAATTTCATCTGAAAATACTGTTTATGCCATTAA
Source organism: Bacteroidia bacterium (assembly GCA_046594225.1). GTDB lineage: Bacteria > Bacteroidota > Bacteroidia > B-17B0 > Aurantibacillaceae > UBA4416. The sequence goes on along the minus strand of JBKJPW010000047.1, from coordinate 4,194 downwards.
CTCCAAAGGTATTGATAAAATAAATTGTACAGATAATACAGTAAGTTATTACGACTTGTTTGATGGTGATCTAGAACCAAACTTAAATGCCATTTTCTTTAATAATAATAAATTTTATAGCGGAACTAATAACGGTATTTTGTTATTTAGAACTAGTCAGGAACCGAGCGATACAATTAAGCCATCGGTATTTATTAAGAGCTTGCAGGTAAATTACAAGCCATTTAATAAAGACTCAATAACTGAATTTAAATACAACCAAAACAATATTTCTATTGAATTTGCTGGCATCTGGTTTAAGAACTCTGACAAATTAACTTACCGTCATCAATTAATTGGATCTGAAGGAAATTGGGTTTATACCAACGAAAGTAAATTAATCAATTACAATAATTTAAGTGCGGGTACATACACCTTCGTTGTTCAATCAAAAAACGAAGAAGATGTATGGAGCAATGAAGCCTCTTATTCATTTACGATACTAACCCCAATTTGGCTACGTTGGTGGTTTTGGGTATTGGTTATCGGTATTGGTGGCGTAAGCATCTATGCATTCTTAAAATACCGTTTGAAAGCTTTACAAAAAGAAAATTTATTATTGGAGCAACGTGTTAATGAGAGAACTTTTGAAATTGAAAAGCAATCAAAGATTATTGAAGACAAAAACGTAGCCTTAGAGCAGTTATCATTAGTAGCCAGTAGAACTGATAACGTTGTGTTGATTTTAGACGCCGAAGGAAGACTGGAATATGTGAACGAAAGTTTTGTACGCTTAAACAGAATTACTTTAGAAGAATTAAAAAAGAATGCCGGAGAAACTATTTTTGAAATTAGCAATAACCCTGATATCAAAACAATAGTTGCCGAAGCTGTTTACCATAAAAAGTCGGTTAACTACGAAGCCTTAAATAAAGTGGCTGATGGCGTTGAAATTTGGGAGTCCTCTACTCTAACTCCAATTTTTGATGAGGATGGTGTTTTGAAAAAGATTATTATTATTGATACAGATGTAACTGAACGAAAAAAAGATGAACAAATCATCCTTCAAAAAAACAAAGACATTACAGATAGTATTTCATACGCTCGTAAAATACAACATGCTATTTTACCTCAAAATGATTTAATTAAAACATATTTACCAAATTCGTTTGTGTTATATATGACAAAAGACATTGTAAGTGGCGATTTTTATTGGTTTGCGCACATTAACGGTTCAAGTATTATTGCAGCAGTAGATTGTACAGGACATGGTGTTCCGGGAGCATTTATGAGTTTAATTGGTTATAATATTTTAAATAAAATTGTAAACGAACAAAAGATTAATGACCCCAAAGACATTTTATTTGAATTGAATAATGGCATATTAGAAGCCTTATACAAAAACGAATCCGAATCAAAAGATGGGATGGATATCGCTATTTGCAAAATTAATCATAAAGAAAATACTGTTGATTATGCAGGTGCCATGAGGCCATTGTGGATTATTAATAATAACGAACTACAAGAAATCAAAGCTGATAAAATCCCTATTGGTACGACGCCGGAAAGCCGGGGTTCGGCTATTCAGTTTACAACTCATACTATACATGCAAACAAAGGCGATAGTTTTTATATTTTCACAGATGGCTATGCCGACCAATTTGGTGGAGATAGAAATAAAAAATATAGTACTGGGAAATTTAAAGAATTACTAATCAAAAATTCAAATCAACCATTTAATATACAAGAACAAAATTGTAAAACTGAACATCAATTATGGAAAAATAATTTTGAACAAGTTGATGATATTTTAGTTATAGGATTTACATTATAAAACTTATTTATGTCCATTTTAATTGCCGATAGTGGTTCTACAAAAACAGACTGGGTTCTGTTAGATAATAACAATATTATTATTCAATTTCAAACTATTGGTTTTAATCCCTATTTCCAAAGTAGCGATGATATTTATACTGAGATAAAGAATAAACTAATCCCTGTTCTTCATGATCAATTACATGCCATTAAGCATATAGCTTACTATGGTGCTGGTTGTTCTACTCCCGAAAAAACACAAGTTGTAAAACAAGGGTTATACTTAGCTTTTGGAAACATTCATTCTGAAGTAAATCATGATTTATTAGCCGCTGCTAGAGCGTTGTGTGGCAAAGAAAAAGGAATAGCCTGTATTTTAGGAACCGGTAGCAACAGCTGTTTATATAATGGAACCGAAGTAACCGAAAATGTTCCTTCGGTTGGTTATTTATTTGGAGATCATGGAAGTGGCGCCACTATTGGGAGAACATTTGTACAACACTATTTTGATGGTAAATTACCTATTCATTTAGTGACAACATTTGAAAATGCAGGATATCACCGCGAAGTTATTTTAGAAAACGTTTACAAAAAACCAATGCCAAGTAAATACCTAGCTAGCATTGTTAAATTTTTGTCTGATTACAATAACGATAGTTACGTCAAAGCTTTAATCAAAAATTGTTTCTTAGATTTTTTTGATGCACAAGTATCAAAATATACCGATGCTAAAAATTTGCCTGTAAATTCGGTTGGCTCCATAGGTTTTTATTATAAAGAACTATTAGCTGATGCGGCCAAAGAAAAAGGATTTGTAATTGGTAACATTATTAAATCACCTATCGACGGATTAATTAAATACCATAGCTAATGTCGTTTATTATTATCCCTTTAATAGCGTTAATTGCTTCTGTCTTAACTTTTTTCTCTGGATTTGGATTAGGTACCATTTTACTACCAGTCTTTACAATTTATTATCCAGCTCCTATTGCTGTTGGCTTAACAGCCATTGTTCATTTTTTGAATAATGCGTTTAAAATTGGATTGGTTTACAAACATATTAATTGGAAAGTGGTTTTAAAGTTTGGAGCTCCATCTTTAATAGCTGCATTGCTAGGAGCTATTTTACTAAAAAAATTATCGGTAATATCTCTTACATTATGCTCGTATGAATTAAATAACCATCTATTTCATATTACATTATTCAATATGTTAATAGGTGTACTAATCATTTTCTTCTCATTATTTGAAATTATACCATACTTTAAAAACTTAAGTTTTAAGCAAGATAAACTAACCATTGGTGGTTTACTAAGTGGTTTTTTTGGGGGATTAAGTGGTCATCAAGGCGCTTTGCGAAGTGCGTTTTTAGTGCGCTTAAATTTAAGTAAAGAAACATTTGTTTCAACTGGTACTGCTATTGCCTGTATTGTGGATATAGCAAGAATGAGTGTCTATGCTCTTACCTTTAATTTTTCTCATGTACAAAATAATTCAACTGTTATTTTGATGGCAGTTGGTGCCGCTTTTTTAGGAGCTTTGATTGGTAATAAATTATTAAAGAAAACAACTCTAAGTTTTTTGAAATGGTTTGTAACAGTGTTTATGATAACCATTGCTTTACTAATGATATTTGGTATATTATAATAAAAGACAAAACTAAATCATAAAAAAAGACAACCCATTAGGATTGTCTTTTTTGTTTTTATGTCAGTAGTAATTTTTATTTTACTTGCTCAACAACTGCTTTAAAAGCTTCAGGATGATTCATTGCTAAATCAGCTAATACTTTACGGTTTAACCCGATATTTTTAGCATTTACTTTTCCAATAAATTCGCTGTAACTCATTCCGTATTGACGAACACCTGCATTGATACGTTGTATCCACAATGAACGCATAGTACGTTTTTTGTTTTTACGATCGCGGTAAGCGTAAGTTAAACCTTTTTCTAGAGTGTTTTTGGCGATTGTCCAAACATTACCTCTAGCACCCCAATAACCTTTTGTTAAAGCTAGGATTTTCTTTCTGCGAGCTCTACTCGCAACGTGATTGACTGAACGTGGCATTTCTTTTTAATTTTTTGATTTTACGTGGCTAATTTTTAGCACTTTTAAAACGTAGTTTCTGGTTAATTGAATAACCTTTGTACCGGGTTAATTTTTAGAAAGATTCCGATTTTCATCGGAATAAGATTCTTGTAAGATTTTATTTCGCTTTCGCTGATAAAATCAACAATCATCTTACATTGCTAATAAAAACTTGATGTTGTTCGTATCACGCTTATGAACTAAGCCTGATTTCGTTAACGCACGTTTTCCTTTAGTTGTTTTCTTAGTCAGGATATGACTTTTGAAAGCATGTTTTCTTTTAATTTTGCCGGTCCCAGTTACAGAGAATC